>DASSFT010000110.1:0-4966 GCA_035694045.1 Chitinophagaceae bacterium | reverse complement strand
TATTGAATGGGCATCGTTGTATGAGAACCTTAAAATAAACATGGATATTTATAACAGGAATATTCTAAGGCCCGATGAAAAGCCCTTGCTGGCAAGCAGCCCGTCGGATTATAAAAAAAACATCTTCCAGGTAGCCAGTATCTCCAAACAGGCAGGGTCAAAAGTACTTTGGTACTATCTTGAATCACGCCAGGTGGCCGTAGTGCTGATAACATTGTTGTGTTATTGTTGCGCAGCCTGGATCGTTTTTATAAGACGCCAGTACCGGAAAAGTCTCCGGGCTTATGTAAAAACAGAAGATATACGATTGAATTACCTGGCAAGTCATCCCTTGCTGGCCAGCCTGTTGATCAGTTTTAATTTTGCTCCTTTTTTCTTCCCGCATCCCCCGGTCATATTTGTAGAAATAGTCTGGACATTGCTGGGCCTGGTCGTAACGGTATTATTCCTCTCGGATCCAAGAATAACTGTCAAAGCAAAAACCCTCTGGATCATTTTCTTCATTTTATTTCGACTGGTGGCCCTGGATAACTTGCTATTGTATAAATCCTATGAAGAAAGATGGTTGATGCTGGTTCTGAATAGTTGTTTCATCACCATTGATATAATTGCCTATAGGATCAATAAACGAACCCCTATTTTCACCCTCAAAAAAGCTGTGGCGCTTATCATTCTTTCAATCACTCTCCACAGCGCCTCGATTATCTGCAATCTTGCCGGGCTCTTCAACCTGTCAAAGACACTTACCATCGCTGCTACATTCTCTGGTTTCACAGTTATTGTATTGCGATTGTTTTTGGATGCCGCTAAAGAGGCGCTCACATTCCAGCTTGCATTCATGCGCAGGAATTTCAGTGATGAAAATGTATTCACCCGGCTTTATAAAATAGTTCGGCGGCTCTTGATTTTCTTTGCCGTCGTTACCTGGATAGTTGTCTTTTTGTCAGCGCTTAATATTTTTGACAGGGTGCAGGAATCTGTTGTAACCTTTTTAAAAAGACCCATCGGTGTGGGCGAAAGCTCTTTTACTATCTGGAATATTTTACTTTTCATTTTTGTCATTTGGGCCGCTGTTATGCTAAGCAACCTGGTATCGCTTATCACCGAGATCAGGACCAAGCAGGATAAAAAGTATTTTAACCTCAGGAATGCCAAACTCTTTCTTAAAATAGCGATCATTACAACCGGTGTCTTGCTGGCGTTTGTAACAACGCGCATCCCAATCGATCGGATAGCAATTATCCTGGGTGCGCTGAGCGTGGGTATTGGTTTTGGTCTTCAGAACCTGGTAAGTAATCTTATTGCGGGCGTTATGATCTCGCTTGAGCACCCGGTAAGGATCGGCGATACAATAGAAGTAGGCGGACATATCGGCGTGATCAAAGAAATTGGTATTCGTTCTATTCATGTTCGTACGGATAATGGCTCCGATGTTATTATTCCCAACGGTGATCTTCTTTCACAGCATGTGGTGAACTGGACGCTGAGCGGCAACCAACGGCGAATTGAATTGCTGGTCCCTGTTAAATCTGGAGTTGATTTTGACAAAGCCAAAGAAATTATTAAAACAGTGCTCCGGGATCATGAGAATATCATGAAAAAGCCTTCTCCCGAAGTGATCCTGAATAATTTCAGCAAATCGCGTGATGGCGGATTTGATACTATAGACATTGATTGTTATTTCTGGTGCGAGGACCAGCGTGATGCTGCTCGTGTCAGAAGCAGAGTTTTAGAAGATATTCATCGTCATTTAGAAGGAATATATCCTGAGAATGTAAATATGAAGAAAAATAATCCGGGCACCGGTGAGTAACCTATCACTCTTTTAAATCAAATACCACTTTAGCATTTTTCTGTTCAGTAGAAGAAATAAACAGCCTGTATCGCTTTGACCCCGCCGTCACAATCATCAGTGATGTATTTGGAGGGATCGATCCCAGGTTGTTAGCCACCATTACCAGTTCATGATGCGGTTCATTGGAGTTAATGGCGATTTGAATACTAAGTGGCTTTTGCGACAGGCGCGCCCGCGACAATATCAATTTGTTATTATGATAGATGGAAACTGTGTCATCATCAATTTCGCCGTTATCGTAAAGGTCGATCCTTATTTCTCCGGCGTTTGTCTCAATTTCTTTCACTAAAGAATTTTCGCGACTGGTAAGTGCAGGAGGGGCCGGGATAGGCAGCCTGGTTACGGGAGGTAATTTTATTACGCCGCCGGTTTTGTTCAAACTGTCCGGGATAGCTACGGTCAATAGCTTTTCCTTTTCCGGAGAAGGTATCTTCTTCGAAGTAGCAGGCGTTGTCTTTTTTACCGGCGATGTTGTGGATTTAGCCGTGGCAGTATTTTTTGTCGTTGGAACATTCTTCTTTACCGTTATCGGGGGAGGTGGCGGGGGCACACATTCACGGACTGTAATATCGTCAACTGCGAAATCATTTCCGCAGCCGCCGGGGGAATTATCGATCATGAAAAGTACGAGTCCATAGTTTCCCGTGGGTGGTTCAAACATCATCGAATATTTTTTCCACTGGGGTTGGTCATAACGTTCCAGGTAGCCTGATGAGGACTCTGAAACTGTTTTACCGGCAACAGTTTCCAATCGAACTGTGATATTTGGCAGAAGCGGGTAAGGGCATTTATCGCTAGGCTTGCAAACATTCTGCATCCATACCGCGAACTCATATTTTTTCCCTGGATTCAGGCCCATGATCATCGTTCGAAAGAATTCCCCGGCATTGTAGGCGGCATTTACCAATAACATATTACCCGAAACATCGCCTGGCGTATGATCCTCGGACGTGATCCAGTCCCCACGAAAGCATTCGCTGGTATACGAGGTGTAAGAGTAATGACCATCGGTTGGACAGCTACCTTCGACACGCCTGTAAAGAAATGCTGAGCTTGTGTTTGGTTCGGCCGGTTTGCCCGTCCCGAAATTGATTGTGACAATCGGGTCTTTTAAGATACAAGACGGTCCTGTTTGCGCCTGCAATTGAATAGAGGGGATTGCTATTAGCAGCCACTTTTTCAGCATCACGGCTCCTTTATAGTAAGTTACTGCAATTTTTAGTACGAACGCTGATTTTTAGTATGAACGCAGATTTTCATGATAACAGGATAGGTTATGATCTGCAAGCGTCATAATAACCATAACAATCCGCGTTCCTGCCTTTAGTACGAACGCAGATTTTCATGATAACGGGATAGGTTATGATCTGCAAGTATCATAATAATCATAACAATCCGCGTTCTAACTTATAATATGGACGCTGATTTTCATGATAATGGGATAAGTTATGATCTGTGTAAATCTTAACAACCATAACAATCCGCGTTCCTGCCTTTAGTACGAACGCAGATTTTCATGATAACGGGATAAGTTATGATCTGTGTAAATCTTAACAACCATAAAAATCCGCGTTCCCGCCTTTAGTAAGAACGCAGATTTTCATGATAACAGGATAAGTTATGATCTGTGTGAATCTTAACAACCATAAAAATCCGCGTTCTAATATGATCTGTGTAAATCTTAAGAACCATAACAATCCGCGTTCTAACTTATAAGTCCCCAATGTCTTTGGCAATCAAATTGAGATTGTTGTCAAGCTGGTGGCCCCCGCTTTCTATTTCCCGAAAGCCTGCATTTGGAAGTTTATCCCTGTAAGACGCAAGATGATCAAACGGTATTTCCTGATCGTCCCGGGAATGGTAAAATATGATCCGGGTTTTTGGAAGATTTTCGGCGAAATCTTTTTTCAGTTTTAATCCCTGTACCCATTGCTCGTTACCACTCCAAAATGGTGTAGATACCAGGAAAATACCGGCCATCTTCTTAGGAACGGCATTTTCAGAAACGTATTTCAACAGCAGAGATGCACCTAATGAATGTGCCACCAAAAAACCATTGTCTCTAAGTTTTCCAATCTCGTTTCCGATTTGCTTCAGCCAGCCAAAATCCGGGGCAAATTCATCAGTTTGCATTCGGGGATAACTTACCTCATAATCCTTCCCTAATGCTTTTTGCAGTGATGCCACCATCTTAGCATCGGCTTCATAACCACCATCGCCCCCACCCTGTATAAAAAGCACTTGTTTTGTCATATCCAGCGAGCTATATTGGTTTAACAACTAGTGAGGTCTATACTGCGTCAAATAGTTTGCCAGCCTGTGCCAAAACCTGCGGAACTTCGGCCAACAGAAAATGGTGTTGAAACAGGAAAATTTTCCCGCTCCCCTACTCCGCTCCCACTCTTCGCTCTTTCTTCCCTTCCCAATCTATCCCTGGTTTCTACGCCTTGATCAATTTATCCCTCAAATGAAACCAAAATCACTGGTCTGAACTTACTCAATGTTGAACCTTTGCCCCAAATCATTAAACCAAAAAATTCCAAAATGAAAAAAGTATTGATCCTGATGAGCATGGTCGCCCTGATGGGTGCGACGAATTGCAAGAAAAATGCAGACAACAGCACTGACAGCCCTGCTGACACGCCGAGAACAGAAGTCCCCGACGAATTTGTAGGCGCCTGGGAAAACGGCAGCGTTGATTTTGTACGATGGGAAAACTATACAGAAGGTTATTGGGCCGGTCGCAATGCCGCGCCTTCAAGAGAGGCCATGGTCTTTAGCAAAAATGGGGACGCCAAATTCTACCGTTATGAATTTGCCTTCACTGTCTACGAGGAGCTTATTGATTGCACAGGTACTGTGACCTTCAATGGCGACGGAACTTTTACTTTCTACCCCACCAGCGGACGCAAGCGGTTCTACCGGACAATCCATCCCGAGGATAATACCGACAGGGCGCTTACCAGCGCAGAACTGCGGGACCCTAAAATAGCAGGTAAACGTGGTTACGTCTACAATGGTTCGACCACTCCTCCAAAGATTCAAATAAAGGTCCCGAGCTCAGCACCATATTTTTGGTATAAGAAGTCTTAGGAGAACAACAGACTTCAG
>DASSFT010000109.1:0-2627 GCA_035694045.1 Chitinophagaceae bacterium | reverse complement strand
GTGCCTCAGCAAAATTGGCAAACAGTACAGTGAATAAAAGGATAATAAATACAGCTGTATTATACCACAAGGCACCTTCTGTTGTGTCGCCGGTAAAAACCTGGTAGAGCATCACCGCCAACATAACTGCCGTTCCGATCTCAACCGTAAACATAACGGGGTTCTTAATCATTAAGCGGGGGCTCAGCTTCACAAAAGATTGCCTGATTGCTGAATTGACCAGTGCGGGATCGAACAATTTTATATAACGTTTCCTTTTTGCCATATTTCTTCTTTTAATTGATCATTTCTTATTTGTTACATAGAGAAAAATTCTGCCAACGGGCCAAGTGCCAGCATCGGGAAGAAAGACAATGCTGTAATAATTACAATGACTGCAAAAGTCATCACGCCAAATGTTGTGGAGTCTGTTCTCAACGTGCCGGGTGATTCCGGTATAAATTTTTTGTTTGCCAGTAGCCCAGCAATAGCAACGGGACCGATTATCGGCAGGAATCTACCGAGCAGCAATACAAAACCGGTCGTTACATTCCAGAAAATATTGTTATCTCCCAAACCTTCGAAGCCACTGCCATTATTGGCATTGGAGGAAGTATATTCATACATCATTTCGGAAAAACCATGATAACTCGGGTTGTTTAACCAGGCTGACGGTTTCACTGCCCACGCAACATCTGGGTGATGAGCAACCATATAAGCAGCCAAAGCAGTAAATCCTTTCACCAAAAAAGCGGAAAGCAATGTGACCAGCATAGCGATCTTTACCTCCCTTGCTTCTACTTTATGACCCATGAATTCAGGTGTTCTTCCGACCATCAGCCCGGCAACAAATACAGCAACGATGATATAGATGTAGTAGTTCAGTATTCCAACACCGCAACCGCCATAAAAGGCATTCACCATCATACCCAGCAGTTGCGCCATCCCAGATAGTGGCATATAACTGTCATGCATTGCATTCACAGAACCTGTAGAGATAATAGTGGTCATCGTGCTCCAATAACCGGAGGCCGCAGGCCCGAATCTTATTTCTTTGCCCTCCATTGCCCCGGTAGCTTGCAGAACACCCATTTTAGCAATGGCAGGATTACCATTTATCTCATATATAATTGTTGGAATGACCAGAAATAGCATACCCACCGTCATTACCCCAAAAATCACATAAGCCAGTTTTCTACGGTTGATATAGAAACCAAGCGCAAAAATCATTGCAATAGGGATAATTACCTGGAACACCATTTCAGTCATGTTGGTGAGGTAGTTCGGATTTTCTAAAGGATGGGCAGAGTTGGCTCCGAACCATCCACCGCCATTTGTGCCTAAATGTTTAATAGCGATCATTCCTGCTGCAGGGCCTCTTGACACTTGTACAGTGTCTCCCTGCAAAGTGGTAATGGTATCCTTGCCATCGTAACTGGTAGGACTGCCGTTAAATGCTAGGATGAAAGCTATTACAATACATATCGGTAGTAATATTCTTGTAATGGTCTTTGTAAAAATGCTCCAAAAATTGCCAAGGTTCTGGGTTGTTTTCTCTTTCAATCCATTGAATACAGCAATCAACGCAGCTATACCAGTCGCAGCGCTGACGAATTGTAAAAAGGCAATCACAAATAATTGCGTCAGGTAAGTTAGTCCCGACTCGCCTGAATAATGTTGGAGGTCACAGTTAACCAAAAAGCTGATGGCGGTATTAAATGCAAGATCAGGTGTTTGTCCCGGGTTGCCATCAGGATTTAATGGAAGTTTATCCTGGAAGATCAGCATGAAGAAAGCATACACTAACCACAGCATATTAATGGTCAGCATGGCTTTCAGGAATTGCTTCCAGTTCATACCTTCATTGGCATTAATACCACAGATCCTGAAAATGAATCTTTCGAGAGGGTTCATGAAATCAGTCCAGGTTTTTTCTCCCTTGAATACCTTAGCAATGTATTTTCCTAACGGATAGGCCAATACCACTGTGAGGAGAAACATAATTACTACGCCTAAAATTTCGCCAGTCATACAATTAGAATTTTTCAGGTTTGATCAATACGTACAGCAGGTAAAAGAACACCGCGATTGATAAAATAAATAGTGCGAGCATCATAAAAATGTGTTTTTACTTTAGCTTAGATTTTTTCGAACCAGTCGACGGATTTAAAAAAGAACCAGAAGCAAAAGAGACCGGCTGCCAGTAATAAAATGGTTAGCATGTTTTTCTTTATTTGTGAAACAATATTTTGAACTTAATAAACACCAGGTAAATCAACGCAGCCGCGATTAACCAGGCTGCTGTAATAATTAGTAAATCTTTCATTGATCTGCTGCTCCTCATAAATGAGAATATTGATGGTCAAATCAGTTTTTAAATAAAATTTGTAAAGATTCTAGTGAAACCACCTGAATTTGAACCAGGCTATCCAGGAAAACACGATCAGCAACACCGTCACGACTATCACCAGGAGAAAATCCTTCCAGCCTGGCGCTTCATCTCCTAACCGGGGTCTTTGATCGTCTGGCATATCGAACAGGGTTATCACTTTGAATTATTTAACACAGTATGGCTGGGTTCAAATGGGGTGCCCTGTTTTCTCAAGGTATAGAGATAGGTCCGAAGAGATTGTAAGGCAGATTTTTAC
>DASSFT010000108.1:0-2059 GCA_035694045.1 Chitinophagaceae bacterium | reverse complement strand
AGAATTTCCATAAGGGATCAATGAACGATCACCTCATTTACGACTTTTTGTCCCAACGCCTCGTTCACCCTTTGCTTTATCTTTTCACGTTGGTAGATGAGTTCTTGCTTGAGTGGCGCGACCTCCGTGGTGATAATGAGCTTGTCGCCTATGATTTGGAGTTGCTTTGTATAGCGTGCAATCGTTTTTCCCATGATCTGTTCCCAGACGTCCTCGATCTGCAAGGCTTGTATATCGCCTTTTATACGGCTTTGTTTTAAAAATTCCTGGATAGCCTGTTTCATGGAAAATTCGCCCATAGGACAAAAGTAAAGTCAAATGTGAGAAGTAAAAAATCAAGTAGTATCCCATTTTGATTTCAGGGAATGATCTTGTTATGAAGACGCACACGTTGCGCCTTTGCGCCGTGGAGTGAAACCTCAAAGCCCCACAATCTCGTAGTCTATTCCCAGATCGTCCAAATGCTGTCTTAATCTTTCTTCGTTTGTATCCGTGATAAATACCTGGCCTTCGTTCTCGACACAGACTTTCCTCAGCAAATTGCTAATGCGGCTTTCGTCCAGCTTTTCAAATACATCATCCAGCAGGAGAAGGGGAGCAAAATTTTTTTCCTTTTTCAATACATCCATTTCCGCCAGCTTCAATGCAAACAATAAACTTTTACGTTGTCCCTGCGAAGCAATGTTCCTGAATAATTGGTTGTTCATGGTTATTTCCAGTTCGTCCCGGTGAATACCCGCCGTCGTCCGCTGGGCGTTATAATCTTTTTGACGTGTTGCCTGGAGCAATTCAGGAAATGACGCTTTCAACAACTGGCTTTCATAGAGCAAGGTGAGCTCTTCCGGCTGTGTCGAGATTTCATTGTACAGGTGCTTCGCCTGGGGTAAAAAAGAAACAAGGAATTCTTTTCTCCTGTTAAAAATATAATCCCCGGGTTTGATCAATTGTTCGTCCAATACGTCCAGCAGGGATACATCCGCGGTACCGGTTTCAGCAAAGGAGCGCAACAAAGAGTTTCGTTGCTGGAGTACTTTATTGTACCGGATCAGGCATTGCAGGTATTCTGCATCCACCTGTGAAAGCAGGGAATCAAAAAATCTTCGCCTTTCTTCGCTTCCACCGGTGATGAGCGTAGCGTCATCGGGGGCGATAACAACGCAGGGATAATGCCCGATATGATGAGAGAACTTTTCATAAGCTCTTCCATTTACCGCAAATTCCTTCTTTCCCGTCTCTCGGAAAATGCAGGTTGTCGCTTCTTGTTTATCCTGCAAAACAAACCGGCCCTCGAGCCGGAATCCATCCTTGCCCTGCTGTACATTATTGCCGTCAAGCCGGCTGAAATAACTCTTGGTGAAACAGAGATAGTGGATGGCATCCAGCAAATTTGTTTTGCCGACGCCATTATTACCGCAAATGCCCACGATATGTCCGCTGAATTCAAACGAGCGGTTTGTATAATTTTTAAACTGAAGTAGTGATATAGCTTCAAGACGCAGCATCAGGAACGCAAGATAACGGGTTTCGAACAGGAGTTTGAAGTGCGGAGAGTGGGAGCGGAGTGCTGAATCTCAGAACTCCGGACTAAAGACTAACGACTATCGACTCATGACTAACGACTTCCTGTCCTTAGTTAACAACCTCTCATAAACTATAATCTCCTGTCCATTAAACTATTCCGGCCCGGCAATTAAATCCCAAATCTGAAATACGCACTCTAAAATATGGCCGCTTTCCCTTATTTTTGCACCCGCTTAAGCCATTCAGTTTTATGGCACCAACAGTACAAACAACAAAGCCAGTGGCAACCAAGTTTTCTAAAGAAACATACCTGTATTGGTATGAGCTAATGCAGCTTATCCGTCAATTTGAATTGATGGCCGAAGAGAAATACAAAATGGATGGCAAAATCCGTGGCTTTTTTCATGCATACATAGGCCAGGAAGCTATCGCGGCCGGTTGTATGACGGCTACAAAACCGGAAGATCCTTTTATCACTGCTTACCGCGATCATGGACTGGCCATTGCCAAGGGAGTTTCGGTAGACAGTTGTATGGCT
>DASSFT010000107.1:0-5167 GCA_035694045.1 Chitinophagaceae bacterium | reverse complement strand
TTAGTTTCAGTCTTGCTGCTCAAAATGTTCCTCCTGTATTTGATTCAGCTTATACAGAGGTTTTATTAAAAAGAGGTATTGATCACGATTCAACTTATACAAACATCGCATCAGGAGAGTTTACACCGGGCAAAGGATTTGATATAGTACGAACAAACTTTGGCCGGTTGAATATCAGTATATATGCCGTTGCCCGTTACCTGAATCAAATGCCCGGCCACCAGACATTCCAGGATCATCTGGGACGCGATCGGGAAATAACAGGGCGCAATGACATCTATTGGCACCGCGCTATGATATGGTTTTCCGGCTGGTTGGGTACGCCCAAGCTAAAATATAACGCCGCGGTCTGGACAATTTTTACTACCCAGCAAACTTTGATTTATGGCCAGATTGCGTATGAATGGAATAAGCACGCTAAGTTCGTTATCGGTGTAGGTCCAAATCTCTGCATTCGTTCATTACAGGGTCCTTTCCCATTTTATGCTTCGACTGACCGAACAATGGGAGAAGACGCGTTACGAGGTGGTTTTACAGGCGGTTTTTGGGTGACTGGTGAAATTGTTCCGAAATTAAACTACACGGTGATGTTTGGGAACAACCTCAGCACTTTGGGTATACAGGCCGCGAAACTAACGCGTGATATATCAAAAAGTATTTCGCTCTGGTGGTCGCCAACTACGGGCGAATTTGGTCCCCGAGGCGGAATCGGCGATTTTGAACACCATCGCGAGCTTGCTACACGTTTTGGCGCTTCTTATTGCCATAGCCGAGAGGATCGTTTTAACAACATAGGTCAACCCGCGCCTGATAACACGCAAGTAAGAATGACAGATGGCGTTTTGTTTTTTGAAACCGGTGCCCTCAAAGACGGTCTTACGATCAATAAGGCCAATTTCGATATGCTCTCCGTGGATGCAGGAGTGAAGTACAAAGGTTTTTCGGTGCAAGGCGAATTTTATGCTCGCAATCTATCAAAGTTTGACGCCGATGGCCCAACACCTCTCAGTTCGTTGCATGATTATGGATACAGTCTGCAGATCTCGCATATGGTAGTTCCAAAAAAGTTGATGATCTATGGAATTAATTCTCTTTTCTTCGATGAATTTAAGCGGCATCCGTGGGAAGCGGGAGGCGGCGTCAACATGTATCCGATTAAAAGCAGGAGCTGGAGATTAAATGCACAGGTAATGTATGTATATAAAACTGCCGCCGGAGGAACATTTGGATTGTATACGGCCGGTCAAACAGGTACAACCATTACCCTGGGCACCGATATTCTGCTGTGATGAACAGGTTCAAGAGTTGAATGATCTATTCTTTCATTCAATTAAATAACTGTTATGAAAAAGTGTATACTGCCTCCGGAAAACTTGTCCATAGTTCAGATCGTCAAACGCAAATTGATATGCCTTTCTGTGGTAGTTTGTTCATTTGCCGGGCGTGGACAGGATACAGCTTTGTTTTGCGACTCGCATTTCCATCTTACCAATTATATCCAGGAAGGCATAACTGCCAAACGTTTCCTCCAGGTCATGGGAAATAAAGTGCAGAGGTCAACATTGTTTGGCATACCCCTGCAACAGCAATGGTCATATCAGAATTCGGGGAAATATGCACCTACTTACTATCTCCAAACCGATGCACCTTTATATTATTACTCTTTTACCGATGCCTATATTGCCATGCAATATAAATCGCTGACGAAAGAAGAGCAGGCAAGGTTTGATCCCATGATAACAGGCTTTAATCCTGCTGATATGTATGCTGCAAAACATATTGAGCGGGTATTACGAACTTTTCCCGGGGTGTTTACCGGTATCGGCGAGTTTACCATACATAAAGAATTTGTTTCGGCAAAAATATCCGGTGAAACAGCAAGTCTGACCAATCCCGCACTTGACAGCATATTGGATTTTGCCGCTAAGGTGGGCCTGGTCGTGGTCCTGCACAGCGATATGGACATGCCAATGGCCAAAGAAAAAGCCAAACCCGTTTACCTGGATCAGATGAGAGATCTGTTCAAACGTCATTCGAATACTACAATCATTTGGGCTCATGTCGGTTTAGGACGAATAGTTCACCCTGCCGAGTATGGGTCAACCCCATCAGGTGAAAGATCGTCGGCGCACACATCGATTGCAGAAGACATCTTGAGCGATCCCGTCTTCTCAAATGTATACTTTGATATTTCATGGGATGAAGTGGCCAAATATATCGTGGCGACTCCTCAATCCATTCAAAAAAGTGCGGCGCTCATGAATAAATTCCCTTCGCGATTCTTATTTGGGACCGATGTAGTAGCGCCGCCCGACCAGGACTTCTATTTGGCAGTCTATAGAATGTACGATCCATTGTGGAAAGCTCTGACACCTGATGCCAGCGAAAAAATAAGAAAAGGAAATTATATACGGCTCTTTGATGCAGCCCGGGTGAAAGTTCGTGCCTGGGAAAAGGCCAATATCAAATAGGCTCTTATCATCAGAGTCATAAATGAAAAGCAAATTGGCGGCTAAAAATCGTAGCAATGAAATGGTCACCAAAATTTCATATTTCGGAGCTTGTATTGATCTATATGATTCTTTCCCTTACCGATAAAGCCCATGCCCAGCAATACAACTCTGACAGCTGGCTTTCCAAACCACACGGTACGGTAACGATCATTCCAACTGCAGGCGAGCGGAATTTTATGTTGATGACCACCTATTCCCTTTTTCCGAAATGGGAATTCACCGTTGCGGCGTATTTGTATAATAACGATGGTGATCCGCTGACCGACGACGGCTATTCGGCATCGCTCTATGCGAAATATATGTTTTACCAAAACAAGGCGGAGACTGGTGGTGCGTCGGTCAAAGTCGGAACGGGGATGCGCCCGGGTACCATCAACGGTGAAAACAGGGAAAAGGATGCATTCAAATCATACTGGATGAATTTTCCGTGTACAGTGCCACTTTTCAATAATAAGCTGTCATGGGACCTGATGCCAGGAGTAAGCGTGACAAAAAATTATGGGGATAGCCAAACTGTTGCCTGGTCATTTACCTATTCTACCCGGCTTGCCTGGTATCCCGCCAGTCCGAAGTGGTCGATTGTTGGAGAAGTGTTTGGCACCGCGGGGGAGAACAAGGCTATTCCGGAGTACAGGATCGGCCTGCGATGGGAACCCAGCCAGTACTTTGTTTTGGCTGCGACTTACGGACAGGAATTCAATGGCACTGAAGGTGCAGGCTTTGAAGTTGGTATCATGTTGTTTACTCCACGTTTTGCCTGTATTGGTGGTTGTGATCGACAAAAAAAGAAAAAGAAATAATCGAGGCCAATTTTTAAATGTTCTTGAAACCGTTGGGCGGTGGGTTATCTCAGTTATCCCACCATTGTTGGAGCAAAGGCACCGTATTATGCTCAATCTTGAAATATTTTATTAAATCGTGCAAGTCTCATTAATAGCAAATGTATGATGCAATGAATAAGGATGCCGATATGAGTTTTTCCGGGACTGTTAAGATTAAAAGCCGTCATCATGATATAGGCAGATTCTTTAGTTCGATGCCTCCTGGAGTCTTATTTATCCTGATAGTGGTTGGATATACAGCGATCATAGAACTGGGTGTTTTCCTGGGGTATCAAAAATTTATCGGGAAGATCCACGTAGCCGACAATACTATTCAAACGGCGGTAACAGCCGTATTTGGATTACTGGCTTTTATATTGGGTTTTACTTTTTCGCTTACCTGGTCAAGGTATGCCAACAGGAGTAAGCTTATTATCTCCCAGGCAAAGGCAATTGGCATTTGCTACCTGCGCTGCAGTTTTATTCCCGAAAAACAAAAAATAGAGATTCGCAGGCTGCTTTATGACTATACTGATTTATTGATAAAGCTTCCGGGAGGCATCGACCTGGAACACGGATTGTCAAGGATTGAGCAACTTCACCGGCTGATCTGGCAGCAAACCGCTTCGTTGGCTAAGGAAGAGATGGATGGTGAACTACGCTCGATTTTTATTGGATCGATAAATGACATGATCAGTATCGTCGTGGAAAGAAAAACAGTGGCGCTGATCTTCAAGATACCGGACGCCATCTGGTCTACGCTACTTTTCCTGGGATTCGTCGGCATGCTTGCTTTTGGGTACCAGGCGGGTGTCGAAGGCTTGCGTAAACATATACAATTACCATGGCTTCCGGTTGCGTTTGGGTTAGTGATCGTTCTGATCTCCGACCTGAACTCGAGCCATTCGCAACGTCATTTTAAAGTGCCTCAGCAGCCTCTCAAAGATCTTATTAGAATGATGGACTCTAATATATCATAATAAATAATGAACTCTCTAATCAATAGGCTCGATGCTTTAGTGCTGTCTGTGGTTCTTTTTGCCGGGATAATCCTGATGGTATCAATAGGCAGATGGTGCAACAAGAAATGGAATGAAGATCTTGAACCAAAAGGCGGAGTTAATTCACTGCTTTCGGCACTGTATGCATTGTCGGGGCTTATGCTGGCTTTTACGTTTGGCATGTCGGGAACCCGCCTGGAGAAGGTTCGAACCATAATTCAACAAGAGGCGAATGATATGGGTACAGCAATACGTCGAGCCGATCTTTATTCTGATAGTGCAAGGCAGGGATTTCGTACCGATTTTAGAGAATACCTCGAGGCCGTAATCAGTTTTTATGAGAATGCTACAAATCCGGCCGTATTATACAAAGCCAGGGAAGATGCTGAGAAGGCCAGCGACAGATTGTGGGCAAGGGCGGCACAAGAATCGAAAAAACCGAACATGCTTATTCCATCCAATCAGATGCTACCCGCACTCAACAACATGTTTGACAGTGCAACGGCAAGGATAATTGTGCTGAAATCAAAAGTTCCCGATCTTATCATATATATGTTGTTTATCTGTGTGCTGGCTACCTGTTTTATTGGAGGCTTTACAAGTTCTAGTTTTCGTTATAAAGATTGGATCATTATCACAGGGTTTGCACTCATGTCATCCATGGTGGTTTACACAACGATTGATCTTGCCAGGCCCATGAGAGGAGTCATAAAAGAAATGTCTGGACGGGAAGCTATTGTTGAACTACGAAAAATGTTTTGAACGCCCATAAGCATTTTGTATGGATACAGGGTCATTTATAACCTCGCTGGATTTATGGTTCTTATTCCTG
>DASSFT010000106.1:0-3353 GCA_035694045.1 Chitinophagaceae bacterium | reverse complement strand
GGCAAATCCATCGTGATGCTTGGCAGTAATGATAAAATACTTCATGCCCGCATTTTTTGCATTCAGTATCCATTGCTCGGCATTAAACTGTACCGGGTTGAATTGATGTGCCAGTTGCAGGTAATCTTCGCGGAGAATTTTTTCCTTCCGCATCAGGTGTTCAGCATACCCATTCACTTTGTGCCCTTTCCATTCTCCGCCCGGCAACGAATAAATCCCCCAATGAATAAACATGCCAAACCTTGCTTCCCTCCACCAGGCTATCCGTTGGTCTTTTGAATGTATGGATAGTTTCCACCAGCCATCCAGGGCTTCATCGATTGCTTGCTGATCACGTTGCTTTCCTTTATTCAGCATGTCCCTGTCTTCATCCCCGGATGTTTGAGCCCGGGTTGACAGCACCATCGCGGTTAAAAAGGTATAGAAAAAAAGTTTTTTCACTAGTTGATCCATATTAACGGGTGTCTCACCGGTAAATTCCTGATCACTTCATCCACGGTTGGTGAATGATCCAGCTTCTTCCAGGTATCAAACCACTGCCTATTGTTGAACGCATCGGCACCGAAAAGCAGGAAAGGTTGTGCTACAGGCCAGTTTTCCCAGTACATCACATCCTGCTTGTGTGGCCATTTGCTTTTGTCTGCAATAAAAGGGTATAAATATTCAATCGCCTTTTTAACAGACCTGCCATCGGGTGCCTGGTAAGTCCAGAGATTGTCTTTATCAGATGAAAGCAGTTGGCAGATGGTTGCCATTGCATCCATGTTAAATATGGAATAGCCGTAGGGTTTTGTCCTTCGCAGCTCCTGCGGAAAGCTGCCGTCAGCCGCCATTTGATTGGGCAGTAAAACTTTTTTATAACGTTCCCGGCAAAATTCCATCAGCGAACTGTTCCCGGTAAACTTTGCGAATGCCGCCACCTGCATCACCCAGCAAGTGCCATGATTGTTGGCTGCATTCATTTCGTCTTTACCGTAAGGATGGGTAGTAAGCCACTGCAGAAACTGGTCAAACCATCTTCTTGTAGCCGCGAGCAAGGCTTTATCCATCGCTTGCGAATTTTCCATAGCCATCAATCCCTGCGTTACTTCCATCAGCTGTATTGCATCGATAATTCCAATGCCACGACCGGTAAACCTTCCTTTGATGGCTTGCGCATATAAAAGATGCGGATTCATCTTTGTAGCCGTATCTACGAACCATGCGTTGCAATGTCTTAAAGCATGCCGGACATATCGGTCATCACCCGTTATTTCATAGGCAGACGCCAAAGCCCCCACAATGCGGCTCAGGCGGATCATTGCATGACGATGCGCTACAAAATTGTCGGGATTGGTCATTCCATCTTTCTGGATATAAGGACTATCAGCACTCGCAGGATTAGGCCACCAGTAGTCCCCCTCACTAAAGAAATCATGTTTGCCGCCTGCACTGCGTGGAGATGTTTGAGATGTAACGGTTATGGGTTGTTGTTGCAAGGCCCATTCCGCCTCTGCCAAGACCTGCTTTCTAAGTGTTTTGGTTGCCTCTTTTTTAAAAAAAGAAGGCAACGGTTTTGCAGGCACAGACATAAATTTCCAGGTAACATTGCCTAAGGTGTTGGGCTTATCATTTTCTGCTGCTGAAATGGTGCCCTTCCAGTTCCCTTTTTTATCTTTTTCAATGGTGATCGTTCGCCAGCTAAACAATCCCTTT
This sequence comes from Chitinophagaceae bacterium, assembly GCA_035694045.1. GTDB lineage: Bacteria > Bacteroidota > Bacteroidia > Chitinophagales > Chitinophagaceae > VBAT01. The sequence continues at coordinate 1,658 of DASSFT010000106.1, read as the reverse complement.
TCATAATCAAAGGTTTCGCCGTCGTCATCATACAAAAAATATTTTCCCGGTTTTTCTCCATAGTGTCTTATCTCGATATCAACTTTGTCTCCTGCTTTTGGTGCATGCAAAATGGGTGGCATCATGGGAATGATCCCCCCATCTTTGACGTAAACAGGAATCTTATCCAAACCTGGTGTTACAGTCAGCACTTCGCCATCACCCGCGTATTCGCCGGTGTAGAAATCAAACCATTTTCCTTTCGGTAAAATAACCTTGCGAGTGGTTTGGCCCGTGAATAAAGGAGCCACCAATAGATATTCGCCAGCCATGTACTGATCTTTTATCTCTTTTGTAGTCGCTTCCGCGTAAGGATTCTCTTCGAGGTTGGTATTGCCGGTTTCTTTTTTTAATTCCTGCCTGAATCCTTCTTCGAGACTCATCCCGCGAAACACCGGCGTTCCTTCAAAATGATATTTCGCAAACTCCGAATACCAGTAAGGCATCATTTGCATACGTAAGAGTGCCAATTGTTTTATCTGCTCCGCAACTTCCGGATATGACCAGGGTTTTGTCCCACTCGCCCAGGCATTGATCATTGCCATCGGTGAAAAGATCACGGTCTGGAAACGCCGCAACCATTCTTCAGCAGTTTTTGAAGCTCTTGCTTCAGGCGTCCACAACACACCCGCATAGCCGCTATTGATCAAGGCTGTGATAAAGTCCTCGTGGTTATAGTAATCATTATAAATAACAAAAGGAAGAGATACCCCACCCCCATTGTTTGCCCGAACCAATCCATAGGTCCGTTGATTTTTTTGATGGAAAATATCCGCCGTATAACGCATGGCCAACATCCCATAGGTCTGCCTCATCTGCTCAGCACTTATACCCGAAGGAAATGTAGCCACGTCAGGCCACAGATAATGATCATATCCATCCACTTCATCAATCTTGTAGCCACTTACGCCAATATCAACCTGGTCTTTCTTTAACTGTCCAAAAAATATTTTCCGTGCTTCGGGCATTGTAAAATCCGGCACCTCTCCCACCCACACGGTGTGCGAACCGGTATATGGCGATATGTCTTTATAGAAACCTGCCTGCTTCGAAACATAGGGATTGATCCAGAGGTTCAGTCGTATATTCCTGTCCAGCATTTCTTTTACAAATTTTCCTGGTTCGGGATATCTTGTTTTATCCCATTCAAAGGTTCCCGGGTAAGACTTACTTTGCCAACCAGGTTCAAGACCGATAAAATCCAACGGGTATCCTTTTTGCAAAAATGCATCGGCTTCTTTTTTAACACTGTCAGCAGTAAACAATGATCTTACTCTCTGCGTAAAACCGAGGCCCCAACGCGGAGGCAATGGTCCCCCGCCATTAAATAAATTAAATCTTCGAACAGCATCCAGTGAACTGGGCCCTGCGAATACATAAACTTCAACTCCGGCAGCAGGGACCAATATCTCCACCGCATCCGAATAGGGACGTGAGCTCCAACTCTTATCTGTATTTCTATCTTTTTCCTCGGGGGTATTCCTACTATCCTTGCGAACACCGGTGCCCGCATACACATCTATGTACCGCGCTGAATTAATAAATACACCGTAACCTTTTGAAGAAACATAAAATGGCACGGGTGCATGAGTACGACCATTGTCCCGGCCGCCATAGTG
>DASSFT010000105.1:0-4357 GCA_035694045.1 Chitinophagaceae bacterium | reverse complement strand
CTGTACTGGAAATGCGGTACAATGGCCAGCTGATTACCTCGGGCATGAAAATACCGATGGGCAGTTCGATAGACATGGTACTTGGATCGGGTGTAGGAAATGAAAAATTCGTGGTACCAACCCTTGTAGGAATGACGTTTTGCGATGCAAAAGAGTTAATTGAGTCGCATGGCCTTGCCATCGGCTCCATTATTATCCTGGGTGCCACGATTCATGACACTTGCAGTGCTTATATCTATCAGCAAAAGCCCGTAAAGTATGATGCTGATGGAAAAATCCAGTATATCCGGACAGGCCAGACAATTGATGTATGGCTACAACTTGAAAAACCTACAATAGACAGCCTTGCTGTACCTTTGCAGCAACCAGATCAAGAAGAACATTAGACTATGCAAAACATTTCAGTTGATGAAGTAAAACGGCGCCTGGATGCCGGCGAAAAGATCAATCTCATTGATGTGCGTGAACCACAGGAAAATGCTGACTTCAATATCGGTGGTCAATTGGTCCCCCTCGGTTATATACAAACCATGCAGGTAGATGATATCGAAAACCTGAAAAACGAAGAAGTGATCCTCTATTGCCGTAGTGGCAACCGCAGTGGCCAGGCCTGTTTGATCCTGGACACACTCGGCTTTACGAATACAAAAAACCTCGCAGGGGGGATGCTCGCCTGGCAGGAGAAGTTTGGAAGTCAGTAGTCGATAGTCAATAGTTTTTAGTCATTCATCATTACACATGTAGCTGAATCCATGGATGCTAGATGCTGGATACCAGATACTGGATGCTGGTCGCCTCACAATTGCATCGAGCATCCTGCATCTAGCATCGGTCGATAAGAACTTGTTTCTCACTATTCACAATTTGACATTTATCCCAACCATAAAATTCACTCCCGCCATCGGAAAATAATAATTTTCTGTAACGGTTTCCCCTCCTGTGATATAGCTGTAGGTATAACCATTCGGTTCATATTTCACATTGAAAAGATTGTATACCTGGCCGGTCAGATTTATTTCCTTAAAGAACCTGGGTTTTAGCGTGTAGATAATCCTCAGGTCTTGTGTAAAAAAAGGATCAAGTTTGCGGGTTTCGTTTTGCGTGTTGTCCAGGTATTCCTTCCCAACATATTTGCTCGATAAATTCAATTCAAGATTGCGGCAGGGAATGATATTGATTGTAGCTGCTCCCACGATATTTGGCGAAAAAGCAATGTCGGTACTGTTATAGGCGTTCAATTTTTGCCCGCCCTGGTCATAATCATCAATGTATTCATTGAAGCCAATTACTTTATTCCTGCTGAGGGCAAGATTGCCCGAAACATTCATCCACGAACTGATCCCCGCTGCTCCCTGTAGTTCGATACCCATGCGGTAGCTTTTGGGAATATTCGTTCTTGTGTATGCGCCTACATCATTGATCTTGCCGGTCAACACCAGCTGATCTTTATAATGCATATAATAAAGAGTAGCAGACCAACTGGTCAATTTATGGGTCCGTTCAATTCCTAATTCAATATCATGTAACTGTTCTCTTGTTGGTTGCTGGTTGATCCCCGCTTCAAAATCATCCCGGTTAGGCTCCTTGTTGGCCATGCTGTACGACAAATATCCTTTCCATCCATTTCTCACATACGTGATACCTGCTTTGGGATTAAAGAAATCATAGTTGTTGTTTGTGATCAGGGTAGAATTATCCCGGAAGCCGTTGATATCATGTTTTACATGCCGGTATTGCAGGTCATAGAAATAATACCAGTTGCCTGCAAATAATCTTTGCTCTCTCAGGTAAATATTGAAATCGGTCTTTAGCGCATCGAGGTCATACCAGCGATAGACAGGAGTTGGCAGGCCATTCGAAGCCCAAACCAGTTCGCCGAAATGATTACCCACGTACCTGCTGTATCCCCCGCCCAGCACGAATTGGGTCTTTGCATTCCTGTATTGCAGCGAGAAAACATTTCCGTAAAAATCATTGTCCAGCCAAAGCTGGCGGACAAAATCCGAGTTGCCCGGTAAGGATAACCCGTAGTCAGCATAGGCCTGGCCAGCCTTATATTGTTCGTAATAACCTTTTCCTTTTACCAGGAAAAAAGCTGTATTGAATGAGAGCTTTTCGCTAAACCGGTGATCAAAGAACAATTGGTAATGATCCTGCCAGTAGTTGTCGGTTTCATTATTATATGGTTCTCCAGGTTTTTCAGTCCCTGCATAATTGACTGTACGCCGGCCGGCTTTAAGATCCGCTTCCGATATCCCATACCAGGCCTGGTAAGTTTTTTCTTTTCCGGAAAAAATATTTAGTCGCAGCGAAGTCTTATCTGCGAGATAAGCCGTCGAAAAATAAAACGATTTAAGATCAGATTTCGCCCTGTCGATAAATCCGTCACTGCTGATACGCGAGAGCCGCAGATCTGCGGTGAAATGATCTCCCAGTAAACCAGTCCCGGCTTTCACTGTATTCTTCCAGGTATTGAACGAGCCAAAGCTATTGTTGATGTCCGCATACGATCCTTTATTGATCTCGTTCGTACTGAAGTTAATGCTCCCCCCGAAAGCACCGGCGCCATTGGACGAGGTGCCGACACCACGCTGGATCTGTATGCTTCCAACGGACGAAGCAAAATCGGGGAGATCAACGAAAAAAGTTCCCTGGCTCTCGGCGTCATTATAAGGTATCCCGTTGAGGGTGACATTGATCCTCGTCGCATCTGTTCCGCGTATGCGGATACCGGTATATCCGACGCCATTTCCCGCGTCAGAGTTAACAACTACCGAAGGAACCTGGTTAAGCAGGAAAGGGAGGTCCTGACCCAGGTTCAGCTTGCTGATCTCTTTTTTGGACAAATTGGTCTTGGTGAACGGCGCATTTTCAGCGGCCCGAACTGCCCTCACTTCAACGGGGCTTAATACGTAAAAACTGTCTTTGGTTTCTTCCTGCCCAAAAGCTGTGACACAGCCAAACAGGTAGAAACAGGCGATTGCAATCCTCTTCATTTTTTTTGTTTTGAATGGTTACATCGCTTCATACTGGTAACAATGGATGAAATCCGTTGACCTGTATTCGGCGATAAAAAATGAGAGGGAAATGCTGTTGTAGAAAGGATGAACTACTCCTTCCCTGCGCAGGCATTACCCTGATCAGGTTTTCGGGTATAATCTCAGATTGAAGCACTGAGCTTGGCGAAGTGCGTATCGTCTTGCTCAGGTGCCCAAACACCCCGGGAACACTGAAGATCCCACCAATCGGCGACCGGCGGGAATTATTTTAAGAACTTTGTCCCGCGTCGAGAGCGGGAGAGGCAAATTTAGGGTAAAATAATTTTTTAAGGAATGTAACTTTCCTACGCCGCCCTTCGTACTACAACAAAACCATTTGTTTATGAAGAAATTCCTATTGTCGTTATTGTTAGCCGCTTCCTTTTATAACCTGTTGGCGCAGAAAACAATCAGCGATCCGAATGCAGAAAAAAGGAACGTGGGCAGTTTTCACGGCATTAACGTTGGAACGGGCATTAAACTCATGCTAAGCGAAGGCGCAACCGAAGATGTGGTGGTCAGTGCTGACAAGACAGAATACCGCGACAAGATCGTGACAAAGGTTGAAAATGGCATCCTTAGAATTTACTATGATAATAAAATAGGCGCAATCAATAGCCGGAAGGAGAGAAAAGAATTAAAGGCCTATGTTTCTTATAAAACTCTTGATGAACTGAATGCTAATACAGGCGCAGAAGTGCAGATCGAAGGAACTCTGAAATCAACTTCATTAAAAATGGCGGTAAATACCGGCGCCATAATAAAGGGCCAGGTTAATGTGGACGACCTCGATGTAGATCAGAATACCGGTGCTATAGTTACGCTTTCGGGTGATGCCGGCAAACTGGATGTGCATGGAGATACCGGCGCGATGTTCAAAGGCACCGATCTGAAGACGAACAATTGTAGTGTGACGGCAAGTACCGGGGCGGGAGTATATATCACTGTTCAGAAAGAATTGTATGTAAAAGCTAATACAGGGGGATTCGTAAGATATAAAGGAGAGGCAGGGGTAAAAGATATTAAAACGAATACCGGTGGGTCGGTCACCAGGTTATAAAAAGGATTCAAACCAATAAATTAACGGGTATGAAAAAATTTATCTTCTTATTATCGCTAGTTACCACGGTGATGACTGTATCGGCTCAAAAAGTGGTCAAAGATGCAAATGCGGAAAAAAGAAATGTAAGTGGTTATCACGCCATCTCCGTTTCAAATGGAATTGATCTTTATTTATCACAAGGCAGTGAATCGGTAGCTGTGAGTGCATCCGAAACAAAATACCGCGACCGCATTAAAACCGAAGTAAAGAATGGGGT
>DASSFT010000104.1:0-2595 GCA_035694045.1 Chitinophagaceae bacterium | reverse complement strand
AATCTTTCATGGGTTCAATTATTCTCCATCCGCCGCAGCATTTCCAGGTTGGGTGATATACGGCACATTTATCAATGAAAGGAATGGCTGGTGGCCTTATTTCAACTATTTTACCCAATACAAAACCCGTCTATCCGCACTATTGCAACAGGCAACTATGTTTGCAGACATAGCCATCTTATCACCGACCGCGGATCTTTGGAGCCAGTACAGTGCGCAAAATGATCCTTTTCCAGCGGTGATGTATCCTGAATGGCAAACCCTGGTATGGGAAGCTATTCATCAAAATGGTTGTGGGTGTGATTATATTTCTGAAAGAGTGATATTGGATTCGACTATTCAACGGGCGTATTTGTTGTATAACCAACGAATGTATCATACTGTTTGCCTTGCCGGCGTTGAAACAATTGAGCCTGCAGTTGCAGCGAAATTGTTTGAATTTGTACAGTCAGGAGGAAGGTTGTTTTTTATTGATAGCTTTCCTTCGAAAGCTCCGGGATGGAGCAACCACGAACAAAGAGATAAAGAAGTCCAGGACTGGGTAAGCAAAATGAAAGAATTTCCGGATCGTAGCATTCTTGTTGAGAGACCGGGGAAGGATCACACGGGATGGTTTAAAAACATACAGAAAAAATACAGCATCAATCCGTATGTGCATATCGAATCACCCAATCGGTTTGTAACACAGGTTGGATACGACACGAAAGACACCGCCATATTTCTATTCATCAACTCTAATCTCAATGAATCGTATGAAATGATCATCAGGCCAACCTCTCCGGGTAGTTCCAAAAGACAGGCCTGGATCTGGGATGCTGAAACGGGTGAACGATATCGCTTACCGGCACCGGGTTCTATCTCTCTTGACCTGGGACCCGCTGATCTGAAGATCGTTGTTTTTGATAAAGAAAAAAAAGGACGTCCTTATGCACCACCAAAGAAAGGCGTCAACCAGGCTATTCGCTTAACAAATCAATGGTCGGTTAGAGGAACGCATATAGACGGAAACATCATTCAAAAGGAAATCGATGAGCTCAAAGACCTGAAGGAAATGGATGAATGGATAAATTTTTATGGGAACATCGTTTATAAAACTAACTTAGTAATTGAAGATAAAACCAAATTCAAGTGGATGGATCTTGGTAAAGCGTTTGGTGTGTGCGAACTGTTGATCAATGGCGAAAACGCCGGTGTCCGGTGGTATGGAAGAAGAATATATCCCATCGGGAACTTTATCAGGGAAGGAAAAAATGCTGTAGAAGTAAGAGTGACAACTGCGGCTGGAAATTATTTAAAAAGTTTAAAGGATAACGCCGTGGGTCAATACTGGACAAACCAGGGCCGGACTATTCAGCCTATTCAATCCATAGGATTGGCTGGCCCCGTGATTATTTATTAATACAGACCATGCCTGTCATAAAAAAATATTTCGTTGCTGTCATTTTTTGCTTTCAATTCCTGGATAGCAGTGCCAAAGATTACCCCGCATCCCTGTTTGGCATTTATTCCGATGGTGTCACGCTCAACACCCGCTCCATTCAATTCGCGATCGATTATATTCACCAACAGGGTGGGGGAAGATTGGTATTTGATGTCGGCAGGTTTCTTACCGGTTCCATTCATCTTAAATCGAACGTGACCATCCATTTGCTTGAGGGCGCCGTACTTTTAGGTGCATTGAATCCATTCGACTATGACAGGGTAAACTTTACAGCATTTATTCATGCACATGATCAACAAAACATCGCCATTACAGGTAAAGGAGTGATCGATGGGCAGGGACGGCAGGTGGCAAGGAATGTAGCTGACCTGGTTCATAAAGGGCTGATTAAAGATGCTTTTCGCAATGACAGGCCGGAAGTCGAGATACGCCCGATGATGATCTATTTTCAATCTTGCAAAAATATTCTTGTCAAAGGAATAACCATTCGCAATGGAGCTGCCTGGATCCAAACCTATGATCAATGTAAGAATGTAAACATCGACAGTGTCAATGTCGATAGCCGGGCATTCTGGAACAACGATGGTTTTGATATTGTGGATTGCGACAGCGTGTCCATCACGAATACCTATATCGATGCGGCTGACGATGGTGTTTGTTTGAAATCCCATGATCCGAATGCCATTTGCCAGAACGTCCTGGTGAAGAATTGCACGATTCGTTCCAGCGCCAACGGCGTCAAATTCGGTACAGCATCCCGTGGCGGCTTTCGCAATGTGAAGCTGATCAATAACAAAGTATTCAATACATACCGATCTGCGATTGCGCTCGAGGCGGTGGATGGTGGTTTTATTGAAGATGTAGAAGCAGACAGCTTGCAGGTAATCAACAGTGGCCACCTGATCTTTTTGAGGATCGGTGAACGAGTTGCGGGTAAAAAAGGAAGATTGGAAAACATCCGTATAAGAAATGTTGTTGCTGAGATCGCAACAGCAAAGCCTGACTCCGGTTATGAATATGAAGGCCCGATAGAAGACATGCCACGAAATATTTCCCCGCCAATCATAATCACTGGTTTACCGGGAGCATTGATAAGGAATGTGACATTTACAAATATCACTTTGAAACATCCGGGTGGCGGCAATGCCCTGTTT
>DASSFT010000103.1:0-5476 GCA_035694045.1 Chitinophagaceae bacterium | reverse complement strand
CAAAAGAAATAAAGAATACATGGTATGAACAAACCGAGGACGATGTAATGCGTGTAACCATTGAATTAAAGCATCAACAGCATTGGGGATACAGTATTTATTATGAAGAAAAAAGACTGGTGATCCGCATCAAACAACAACCAGCGATACCTGACCTGGCTCATTTGAAAATCGCTATTGATGCTGGTCATGGCGGAGATAATAAAGGAACCGGTGGCGCTACCTGTCGCTGTCTTGAAAAAACCTATACTTTGCTTTTTGCCCAGGAGTTAAAGAAAGCGCTGGCACTGGAAAAGGCCACTGTATTTATGACAAGGGAAAAAGATACTTCGCTAACTATGCCCGAACGGGTGATCATGCTTCGGCAGGAGGAGCCTGATTTGCTGGTCAGCATCCATTTTAATTCATCCGATTATGACACGGTCCAGGGCACGAGTACTTATTACCGCTATATCGGTTTCCGCCCGTTATCGCAATTTATTTTGAAACGCATGTTGGAGCTTGGATTGAAGGAATATGGCAACGTAGGTAGTTTCAATTTCGGTCTAAATGGTCCCACGGATTATCCCAACTGCCTGGTTGAGGTGGGATTCTTGAGTAACAGGCAGGACGAGAAAAAAATACTCGATCCAAAATTTCGTAAGCAGGTGGCTGCAAAAATTATCGCAGGGATAAAAGACTGGTTGAAAAGCCTGCAACGATAAATTTTATTTGAGATCAGCTGGCATTGGGTCTCCCCGGTGACAGGTAATGCAGGCAACGACATTCAGGTATTCAGGCCGCCGCGTGCTATCAAAATAGAAATAGTCTTTGTTGAGCTGGATGGTTAGTCTCATCATTTTCCTGGCTTCTTCTTTCATTGGGTTATCATCGAGCTCGAAATTGAGCCCATTGGCTGGGTTTTTATCCTGGCTATGGCAGAAGTCACAGCCTACGCCCAGCGCTTTATTATAGCTATGCATGAAACTGTCCAGGGCCTGGTCGCTAATATCTTTTGGCAGCACTTTTAAGTTTCTTTCATTTTTTTGCGGCAAACGGGTTGCCGCTATGCCTGTAAACACGAAAAGGGCAATACAGAGGAAGGTTACAAATTGTTGCTTTGAGATCATAGATTCGTTTTTGGGGTTAAAATACGAACTCTATATTGCCGGACGATATTCTTTGATGATTAGTGGCTTATTATTGATAAAATACTATCAACCGCCCGCAGACTTGTTAATGCCTGGTTTAAACTCCCCCGGAAAGCAATTTTATCGCATAAAATAACGATCTTCACACACCAGCGTTTTGTAAATTTGTAATCAAATTTTCTTATGTCAGACACAGCCACAGCGCAGCTAACCTCCAAAGATTTTGCCACCGACCAGGAAGTCAGATGGTGCCCCGGATGCGGTGATTATTCCATTTTAGCCCAGGTACAAAAAGTGATGCCAACGCTTGGCATTCCCCGGGAGAATATCGTGATCGTATCGGGTATTGGTTGCAGCAGCCGTTTCCCCTATTACATGAACACTTATGGCATGCATTCCATTCATGGCCGGGCTGCGGCTATCGCATCCGGTTTGAAGGCAGCAAGACCGGACCTGAGTGTGTGGATAGTTACAGGGGATGGAGATAGCTTAAGCATCGGGGGGAATCATACCATTCATTTATTGCGCCGCAATTTTGACTTAAATGTCTTGCTGTTCAATAACCAGATCTATGGGTTGACCAAGGGCCAGTATTCACCTACATCGGAAGTAAATAAGGTTACCAAATCAACACCTTTTGGAAGCATCGATCATCCATTCAACCCATTAGCCCTAGCGCTTGGGGCTGATGCCACATTCGTGGCCAGGACAATGGACCGTGATCCCAAACACATGCAGGCCATGTTGCTTAGGACCAACCAACATAAAGGAGCTTCGTTCCTGGAGATATACCAGAACTGCAACATATTTAATGACGGCGCTTTTGAAATATTTACTGAAAAGGCCAGCAAGCCCCAGGAGACTTTATTCCTGGAACAGGGCAAACCGCTGACTTTCGGCGCGGGAAATGACAAAGGAATCAAGCTGGATGGCTTTACTCCAAAAGTTGTGAACCTGAACGAAGGACATTCGGTAAACGACCTGTGGATACATGATGAAAAAGATATTTATAAAGCACAGATACTCGTTCGCATTTTCGATGACCCGAAGATTGAAGGGCATTTACCGAGACCGTTTGGTGTATTCTACCAGAACGACAGGCCCTGCTATGAAGAAACTATGAACATGCAGTTGCAGGACGCTAAAGCTAGAAAAGCGGCTGACCTTGATAAGCTGCTTAAAGGGAACGAGGTTTGGACCATTGCATAATTCAAATGCAAACAATACATTTTTAAAGCCTCCGTTATTCAGAGGCTTTTTTGTTACAAAACATGTTGCTTCATATTCATCCTGACAACCCACAGCCACGCTTTATTAAAACGGTAGTGGATATCCTCCAGGGAGGCGGTGTGATCATTTATCCTACCGATACCATCTATGGATTGGGTTGTGATATTTTCCAGCAAAAAGCTATTGAAAGAATATGCCGGATAAAAAAAGTAGATCCCAGGAAAGCGCAGCTCTCGTTTATTTGTCCTGATCTAAGCCATCTCAGCGACTATGCCAAGCAGCTTTCCAACTCTACCTATCGTTTGTTGAAGGAGCATTTGCCGGGGCCCTATACTTTTATTTTACCGGCCAGTAAAATGGTGCCCAAGATCCTGCAAAGTAAAAAAGATACAATCGGCCTTCGCATACCCGCCAATAAGATAGCCAATGAGATTGTAATGGCTTTGAACCGTCCCATCCTTAGTGCTTCGCTGCCGGGTGAATTGGTGGAAGACTATACCGACCCCGAAGTGATGTACGAAAACTTTATGAACGAAGTAGACCTGGTTATTGACGGAGGTATCGGAGGTACAATACCATCTACCGTGATTGACTGCACAGGTGATGAATACAAACTCATACGTGCAGGTGCAGGCGAATGGAAAGAATAAAAAAAACCCCGCTTCATGAAGCGGGGTAGTCTCTCACTACTGATTCTTTATGATATATCGGATTGCTGACGGATTCTAAGTGAACACAGCGGACAGGTTATATCAATCTCCTGTGGCCATTATGTCTGAAGCGGTAGAGATTACGGCGTTCATGGCGTCTCATTTTTTGAAGTTTCCTTCTTTCGAAACGGTCAATTCTCCCGTCACGTAAAGCCCTGCGTTTTTCGGTCCTTAAACGAAACTCATTTCTTTGCAGGTGAGTTCTTTCAGGACGTGTAAGTGCACCACTGTTGAAACTTCTTTCAATACGTTGACGGCGCATATGGTCGCCGGGGCCCTGGGCGGATACAGCGCCCGCTAAAAGAGTTAAGAAAACTCCGAGTACGAATATTCTTTTCATGGCTGGTAATTTTTGTTGTTAAAGTGATTGTTTGGGAAATAAGACAGGAGATGGTGTCGCAAGTTTAAACCACTAAGAAAAGTTTAACAGCGTAGGCAAAACGAGTAATTATACTATGTCCGAATCAACCGGGAGTTGGTTTTCGGAAAGGTTTGGAAGATCATCTTCGAACATACTTATCTGGTGGGAGTTTATATTAAAGCTGCTGCGATGGTATTTGCAAAGACCATGCTTTTCTATGGCAAGGCGGTGTTCCTCGGTGCCATAACCTTTGTTTTGTCTCCAGTTGTAATGCGGGAACTCTTTATGCAATTGCCGCATGTAAGAATCGCGATGCGTTTTGGCCAGGATGCTGGCTGCTGCAATGCTTGCATAGGTAGCATCGCCCTGCACAATGCATTGATGCTTCAATTTCCTGTAAGGCGTAAAACGATTGCCGTCTATTAAAAGAAAAGAAGGACGTTTTCGCAACTTATCCAGTGCCAGGTGCATGGCTTTGAAGGAAGCCCGGAGAATGTTGATCTGGTCGATCTCGTCGTTATCAACCATGGCTACAGCATACGCGATAGCGTGATCTTTGATAAAATATTTAAGCTCCCTTCTTTTTTCCGGCGTCACCTGCTTGCTATCGTTAAGCTCGGGATGGAAAAAATCCCTGGGAAGAATAACGGCTGCGGCGAATACGGGCCCGGCATAACAACCTCGCCCGGCTTCATCACACCCGGCTTCAACTAGCTGGTCCTGGAAATAGGCTTGAAGCATGCTGCAATATCTTCAGAAAAAGATTTCTTCAAAAATTATTTTGCCCACATCCTACCTTTGTTCTTTTTATGGAGCGTAACAATTCCTTCCTGCGGTACACCTGGTTTATCCTGGTAATGGTATTTGTTGTTATACTCGCCGGCGGAGTTGTCCGAATGACACAAAGCGGGATGGGTTGTCCCGATTGGCCTAAATGCTTTGGACGGTGGATCCCCCCTACCAGCGCCAGTCAGTTACCACCCGATTTTGAAAAATACCTGAAACAGCAGGACATTGATCATACATTTAATGTATATCATACCTGGGTCGAATACATCAATCGGCTGTTGGGTGCATTGCTGGGTATATTTATTTTTATTCATACTTGCTGGAGCTTTATCCGGTACAGGAAGACCAATGGGACTATAGTCTTTTTATCTGTGGTTATGCTGCTGGCTGTCGGTTTCCAGGGATGGCTGGGCAAGAAAGTAGTCGACGCCAACCTGGAGGTTGTCAAGGTGACTATTCATATGATGGTCGCATTGTTTATTGCCGCATTGCCGCTGCTTATCATTTCCCAAATAAAACAAAATAGGGTTCTTACTAATAAAATGTTGAAAGGGCTGGTGGTTATTACCCTTTTGCTGGTTTTAATGCAAATCGTCCTGGGGACTGCCGTGCGGGAACAAACGGATGAAATAGCTGCAGCCTTGAACTACACGCAACGAAATATCTGGATCAAGAGGATGGGAGATGAATTTCTTATTCATCGTAGCTTTTCATGGATAGTAGCGGCCGCCTGCGTTTTCCTGTTTTGGAATACCTATATCGTCCCGGAATTCCGGGCGCACGCATTTGCCGTATTAGTTTTAATGTTGGTGGCATTTGCGCTGGGACTTACGCTTTATTTCATGAAAATGCCCGCCCTTGCGCAACCTCTGCACCTTTTGTTTGCATCTTTACTGGCAATAAGCTTATTTTCTTTTCGTTTGAAAATGAAATAAGCAAGTAGTTACCGGCTCTGCCTTATTTAGTACTTTTAATGTGATCGAACTGTTATATGAAAGCCTGGCTAAACGGATTTTATCATTCTTTTCCCATACAGCTTCTGTTTCTGCATTTCAGGAAATACCAGGTGCTCCTGGTTTTCTGGCTGATCCTGTTCTGCACGGTCAGTGGAAGGTTTATGAAGACATTTGGAGCGGATGCCCTCTACCTGGCGCCCGAGTACCTGGGAGATGTGAATGCTATCAGTTCGGCAATTGTAGGCATGTCGGTGGGCATGTTTATCACGAGCTGGAATATCAGCAGCTTTATCCTGTTCA
>DASSFT010000102.1:0-3880 GCA_035694045.1 Chitinophagaceae bacterium | reverse complement strand
TATTAGCCCCTGAGACTAATATTGGGTTTGTTCATAGCAAAAGCGGAATAATAGTTGCCTTTAGAGGGTCTCATCTTGACTCTGAATGTATGAAATATGAAGAAGACCACTGGATTTATTTTAGTAGCCGTTATCATCCTGGGGGCGGGAAGTGCCTGGTACTGGAATACACATAAGAAAAAGATTATCCGTACCCAGCTGGAAAAAACGATAGCGAAAAAAAGTCAAGGACTTTACAAAATACGTTATGGTAATCTCGGCCTGGACGAAGTTAATGGCTCCCTTACGATGTCTTCACTTACGATAACGTATGACAGTAGCCGGCTTGAGGAACTTAAACGGGAAAATAAGACCCCGTATTTGCTATTCAATATCTCTATTCCCGAAATAAAGATAACTGGTATAGAAACTCCCAGGGCTTTTATCGAAAAAGAGATCAGTGGCCGCCATCTTGCACTCGTCAATCCTCTCATTGAAATCATATACACTAATGCCGGGAAAGACTCGACCCGTAATGTACCGGACGAAGAAATATACCGGCAGATCTTAGGCAACTTGCGTCTCATCAGGTTTGATTCGGTCATTATTTCCAACGCGGAAATGTTTACCAAAAATCTCAGGACCGGCAAATCCCGGGTTCATTTCGAGGGTACCTCTATCTCCCTGTTTGACATGGTCATCGACAGTACAGCCAATGCCGACACCTCCCGGATATTGTTTGCCAAAAAAATCGATGCTGCTTGTAAAAGATTCACCTGGCAAAGCCGGAACGGACTGTATAATTACCAGGTAGATTCATTCAGGCTGCAATCTTCCCGTCGTGCTATGAGCATCCGGAATTTTTTTATACGACCTGTACTTAGCGAAGAAGCTTTTGCAAGAAAATTCGCGACTCAAAAAGACCGATTCGATTTTGTGTTACGCAACATCGAATTCAGGAACACCGCTTTTTCCGATCTGCTTGGCGAATCGATCATTGCCGATACGCTGATTGTCGGTTCGGCCTCATTTAAAATATACCGCGACCGTAACAGGCCGGAAGACAGGAGCAGCAAGCTGGGAAAATATCCCCACCAGGAAATACAAAAGATACCGGTGCCCTTCGAGATCAAAAAAGCGATGGTAAGGAAAGTTTATATCGAGTATAAAGAAAGAAGCACCATCACTCACCAGGCGGGAAGACTACAACTATTAAATACGTCGGCCCGTATCAGCAACATCACTAACCGGAAAGCAAGTATTGCCAGGAATAACCTGATGGTAGTGGATATGCAAAGTAGTTTGTTAGGTAAGATCCCCCTATCCTCCAAATGGACTTTTTACCTCGGGAACACCAATGGCCGTTTTGCAGTCAGTGGAAGAACCGGGGGTGGTGAAGCTCCCGATCTCAACGTTCTTGTCGTTCCGATGGGCTCGGCAGAATTCAAAAGCGGGCATATCAATAGCCTTAGCTTCGACCTTTCAGGCTCCGACAATATGATGAAAGGAAACCTTAAACTGCTATATAAAGATTTTCATATCACGATCCTTAAGAAGGATGATGATTCGGTTCATTTCAAAAAAAGAAGGGTAGTAAGCCTGTTTGCGAACATGAAAATTAAAAACAACAACCCCGAGGACGATGATAAGCCAGCCCGGGTAGCCAACATTCATATTGCGCGGGACGCCCGCCGGTCAATATTCAACCTGGTATGGAAAGGATTGTTTGCGGGAATGAATGAGATTACAGGAGCTAAGAAATAGATGCTGGATACTGGATGCTAGATACTGGATGCTGGAGCAGTCCTTACGAGCTGAGCGAAGCAAATAGATGTGTCTGCACTCCCTCTCCTTCGGAGAAGGAGCCTGCGGGTGAGGCTATTTTTCTGTCACCTTTTTCCTCGAGATCAGGATAATCCCCTGCAGCCAGAATAGAATGGCCAGGAGGATCAATATATGAACAACGGATCCCGGACGGCCGATAAAAAATATAGATGCCCAGGAAACGAAGAGGAGAACGGAAACTATAAAGCACATTGTTTTCATACAGCTATTAATGAAAAAACAATGCCAACGCCATCAAAGAAAACAAAACATTTTTAAATAGATTCCCGGAAAATTAAATGGCTCATTTTTAGAAGAGTAATATATATGGATCTTAGATCAGGTTTCCCTTACTCTTTACTTCAACACGGTATTATCACCAGTTATCCTTCCCTGCAGCAAAATATCGCCACAGATGTAGCAATTATTGGCGGAGGTATCAGCGGTGCGCTCACAGCGTGGTATCTTTCGCAGGCAGGTTTCGATGTCGTAGTAGTTGATCGACGCCATATCGGGATGGGAAGTACCGTTGCCAGCACTTCCCTGCTACAATATGAAATTGACGTTCCTTTATATGAACTGATCAACAAGGTCGGTGAAAAAAGTGCAACCAGGAGCTATTGTCTATGCAGGGAAGCAATACAGATCATGGCATCCCTGGCCCACAAACTACGGGTAAAAGACAGCTTCCGCAAAAAACCAAGCTTCCAGTTTGCCTCTTACCATAAGCACCAAACAAACCTTCAAAAAGAATTCTCTTTACGAAAAAAGATCGGGTTCCCTGTCCACTGGCTGGATGAAAAAGATGTACGTGAGAAGTATGGGTTTCAAAAACCCTGTGGCATTTTATCAGCAGATGGTGCTGAAGCAGATGCTTATTTGCTTACACACGCATTGTTGCAAAAATGTATCAGCCGGGGAATGCAGGTATTTGATCATACAGAAATCACGAAGATCAGCCATCGCAGGAAAGGGGTCGAATTAATAACAAATGACAGGAAAAAGATCAGCGCCCACAAGCTCGTCATTGCCTGTGGATACGAATCGCAACAATATATTCCGAAAAAAGTGCAGGACCTGAATTCAACCTATGCTATCGTAAGTGAGCCGGGCCCTAAAAAAGAATTTTGGTACAAGAACTCACTCATCTGGGAAACGAAAGAGCCCTATCTCTATCTCCGGACTACCGCGGATAATCGTATCCTTGTCGGGGGAAAAGATATTCCCTGGTCTGACCCGCAGAAACGAGACAAACTGCTCTCCTCCAAGGCCAGGGCGCTCGAGCTTTCCTTTAAAAAGCTTTTCCCCACCATTCCTTTTCGTACCGATTTTAAGTGGGCAGGAAGCTTTGCATCAACAAAAGACGGGTTGCCGTATATAGGGTCTATTCCCCAGCGGCCACATACTTTTTTTGCTTTGGGATTGGGCGGTAATGGGATCACGTTCAGCATTATCGCTGCAAGAATTATCCGTGATAATTTAATAGGAAAGAAGAATACCGATGCCGGGCTATTTTCCTTTGAAAGATAGTTTATCAGGAGGCCTGCTTAAGTTCCTGCTGGAGCTCGTAAATACATTTTTCACTGAACCAGGTTACGCTGCCCCTCCTTTTCCTTACAAACCAGCAGGCTTTATTGACGGCTATTGATAAGATCCTGGTGTTGTCCCTGACGATATTATCTACATGTCCAGTAATGAAAAAGTAGTCGTCATGATATTTTTGGATGAGATGTATTGCCTTGTTCTTGATCCGGGCCTTCGGCGCCACATCGTCAGAAATAAAACAATGGAGCGAATTGTCATCACCGGAAGTCACCCTGACCTGGTAAGACTGGCGATTTGCGCCGTTCGATACTTTCAGCAATCCTGACTGGATAGAAGTAACTGCTTTCAGAATGCTGTTCAACTTTTTATCTTTCATAACTCCTAATTTGTTTGTCTTAATTTTTTCAATACAGAACTCGCATCATGCTGAACGGCTACATTGCGTAAAAACCAACTGTACCAGCCCTCTACCATCGTTTCGATCTTTCCTTTTGGCTTTTTTGCATGAGGTTCAGTATACTCGATATTCCTC
>DASSFT010000101.1:0-7024 GCA_035694045.1 Chitinophagaceae bacterium | reverse complement strand
TTTCCCTGGAAAATTTGCCGCCGGTACAATCCTATACCAGCCCGGGCTCTTTTAATATTATATCAGTTGTTGTCGATGAACATGGTTGCAGGGATACAGCAATAAAGCCAATCAACATTTATCCTCTTCCCAATACCGATGCCGGGGTCGATGCCATAGTCTGTACAGGCAGTTCAACTCAATTACATGCCAGTGGAGCCTCCACGTATTTATGGAATGCTTCCCCGGACTTAAGTTGTACAAGTTGTTCCGATCCCGTCGTTTTACCCGTTGACAAAACAACCTATGTGCTTACAGGAACCAGTGAACACGGATGTATTAAAAAGGACTCTGTGACGGTAAACGTGCAAAAACATTTTGTATTGAACCTTAGCCCGGGGGACACAATCTGTGTCGGTGAATCTGCCCGGTTACTTGCATCCGGCGCTGACCAGTATAGCTGGTCGCCCTCAGCGGGATTGGATAATGCCAATATTGCCTCTCCATCGGCAAGCCCGGCAACCAGCACCTTATATACATTAACTGCCAAAGACAGTTTGCATTGCTTTACCGAAACGGGACGTGTATATATAAAAGTGTATCCCATTCCCACTGTAGAAGCCGGGGAGGATGCCACCATCGTTGTTGGCAACCAGGTTCAGCTTCATGGCACTGGTTCGCCTGATATCATTTCGTGGAAATGGCGGCCGGCGTATAATCTCAGTTGTATCAATTGTGCAGATCCGGTAGCATCGCCCCGGCAGACAACGAAGTATCTGCTCGAAGTAAAAAATGAAGGCGGGTGCCTGGTCCGTGATTACCTGACTGTATTTGTAGAATGCAACAAAGGCGAACTATTTATACCCAACACATTCTCGCCAAATGGAGATGGCATGAATGATCGCTTTTACCCGCGGGCGAAGGGAACATTCATGGTCCGCTCACTTCGGGTATATAACCGCTGGGGTGAAATGGTATTCGAAAAATTGTCTTTCAACCCCAACGACGCATCCTCCGGCTGGGATGGCAAATACAGGGGAAAAATTCTATCCCCGGATGTATATGTTTATATCTGCGAGATACAGTGTGAGAATGGTGAAACTCTGAAATACACCGGCGATATCACATTAATACAATAACAGTTAACCGATCGACTATGAAAAAAAACTATAAAAACTGGCTTATCGCAATCTTTCTTCCCTGTTTTACGACGGGCGAAGCCCAGGATATCCATTTTTCCCAATTCTATGAAATGCCTCTATACCGCAACCCTGCACTGGCCGGGATCGTAAACGGTGATGTTCGCGTACAGGCGGTTTTCCGTTCGCAATGGAACAGTTTTGCGAATGCATACAAAACGGGTGCATTAAACGCTGAATATAAAATGCATGCCGGCAAAGGGGATGATTATATCACCGTTGGCCTGGAAGCTTTTTTTGACCAGGCAGGATCAACCGCTTTGACCACGACGATTTTGATGCCCGTATTCAATTATCATAAATCTCTCAGCACCGAAAGGAATATGTATCTCTCGGCGGCATTTATGGGTGGATTCGTGGATCGCAGGCTCGATCGTTCAAAAATGATCACCAATAATACTTTTGATAATGGCAACGACGGCGAAACCATGCCAAAGAGCCGGTATACATACTGGGATGGAAGTGCCGGTGTCAGCTTCAATTCCAGCATAGGCAATAACCCGGTCAATAATATTGTCGCGGGTATCGCCTATCATCATTTTAATAACCCAAGAATATCCTTCTTTGAAAGTGCAAATGTACGGTTGGACCCCAAATGGGTGTACTCCCTCGATCTCAAGACAGCATTGGCGGAGAATTCGTCGTTGACCATTCATTCGGATTATTCGCAGCAGGGCACTTACAGGGAACTGATCGCAGGAGCTTTGTATGGTTTAAAAATAGGTCCACAAACAGATAATCCCGATTATACCATCCATGGCGGTGTATTCCTGCGATGGAACGATGCCATCATCCCTGTGATCAAGTTAGACTATCGGCCATTCTCCTTTGCATTTAGCTATGACGCCAATATTTCAAAATTGAATATCAGCAGTTATGGCCGCGGTGGTTTTGAACTTTCGCTTTCTTATATCGGGTTTCTTGACAGGGACAACTCAAGCCTGAAAGCTTTCCACTGCCCCCGGTTTTGAGGAAGAACGCTGATCGTTATGATTGAGATTATATCTTAAGAAATCTTAACGACCATAACAATCAGCGTTCCATTTCACAACGACCAGAGTAAGAACGCAGATCATCATGATGGAGATGATATCTTAATAAATCTTAATGATCATAACAATCAGCGTTCCTACTTCTTTTTAGGTAGGCCAAAGCGGAAAATAATCCCACCGTTGATACCGGATTGAAGATAATGATTGTATGCAGTGATGTTGGAATTAAACGGGTTACCTGAAACGGCATAATTGAATTTTACGGAATAAAGAAGGTCTGCCTTCACCCGGATAGATATCAGCTTACGAAATGCAAACTCGAGTCCCAGGTTTCCGCCCCAGGTAAATTTAACGCGGGAAGACCGGTCCCCTAACATAGGATCTTTTAAAGTAAGAACCCCTATTCCTATGTCCGATCCCAGAAATGGCCTTAAGCTTTTCTTGGTGAGAAAAGCTACAAATTCCAGTAGAACCCATTGTATGGTCATATCGAATTCATGCTGGACGCTGCCCCCTGTCGAATGAAATGTCGTAGGCACTTTTGTATCCTGGTGATAATAGAGTAACTCGAGTGAATAGCTATTTTCCAGGAGGCAGGCGACGCCTATACCGTGCCGTGCTGCTCCTTTTATGGTGCCCTGGTAATAGTCCGCTGTATAGTGATAATTATCGACGTCTCTTCCAAATGTCTTTCCTTCGTAAAGACCCACCCTTAGTTCCTGGCCCTGCAACGAAGGGGCTAAACACATCCACCATAACGGAAATAGAATAGTTCTTTTCATCAAAAGAAAAATGAAAGCTCAAATCAGTAATACTATCGTTTGGGAGGTCCGTGCCTGGATGGGGAGAATCAGTTTTGGAAGTCAGGTGTTAATGTCAACGTTGCATTAACACCCGACTCTTCCAGCCACTATTATATGAAAAAGACAGTAACAAGATACAGTGCTACCGAAGAGAATAAAAATTTTGAAGGGTGAATAAAGCAAAAGATTATAATCATTGGCGAAACCAGGTTTCAAATCAATTTTTTTATGTTATGAAGCACCTGTTATCTCCCCGAAAACAACCTTAGCCCAGTTGTTTAAGCAGCGAGGCAAGCCAGTCCTGCTGCAGGGTAGGGCTACCCGTCAAAGACAATCGGATGACGATAATAAAATGTGCAGAAGGTTCAGCTGACAATTCATTTGCTTTGTCCGATTGGGGTGAAAATTTCTGCCGATAAATGGTGAAGCCCTCATCATTATCTTTCTTCATCGTAGAGATCATTTGCGAACGAATATGGTATTGTTTTACGGGATTGGCCATCGGTGATTTTCCGGCCAGGCCGTGAAAGTCAACGATCCAAAATCCGTCCAGTCCCGGCATTCGCTTACTGCCAAATTTCAGAGTATAAAAGTCCTTGTTTTCCTCTGGCAGGTCCGCATCTTCGTCTCTCGCATAAGCAGCGTCCATAGATCCTTTGATTTTAACTCACGAGTATACACATGAGCCGGTGGAAAAGAATTTATCTTTTTAAACTTCCAAAGATGTGTTGGCAGGGCTGTTAGGCTTTCACGGGTTTAAACTGCGAGGGTCTTGAGAAGATATGAATTTGGCTTGAAATGACTGCAATAAAGGTATATTAAGGTAACAGGATAAAACAAATCCGGGATTTCAAAACCCGCAAAATCGTCGCAGATCCCTGCAAAGAAAAATGGAATACGACGGTTATCAATCCGCTTTGCTGAATATTGGCATACTTTCCTAATTCTTAGCCGGTCGAGATTGAGATAATTTGTTTTTTGAACGGCTGGAAAATACTTTCATATACCTTTAACCAGTGTTGTGACAGATAGCATCAATAAACACGAACGTATAAAAAACAGGCTCGAGATACTTAGCACCGTCGTCCTGTCTTTCGCTACACTGGCAATCGCCTGGTGCAGTTATCAAAGTTCATTATGGAATGGTATCCAAACGATCAACCTGATCGAAGCAAACACGTATGATATGCTTGCGCTGGAGAAAACCACCATCATGGAGCAGCAGCAGGAAATAGACGTCACTACCGCCTTAAATTTTACCAACGCGGTTGTCGACAGGAATCGGGCCCGGGTCGATTTTTACCTTCAGCATGGACGGCCGGAAATGTCGAAAATATATTCAGACTGGCTCAGAACCGACCCGCTGAATAATCCAAATGCGCCGGATCATCCCCTGGCCATGAAAGAATACAAGGATTTGAGTGCAAAATTGAGGAATGAGCAGTCCGAACTCAAAAGAAGAGCCGTCGAATACAAGGACCGGGGTCTGCGGGCCAACTTGCACTCGGACAATTATGTCTTATACACCGTCATCTTTGGGATGGTATTATTTATAAACGGAATCTCCTCAAAAATTACCAACGTCAGGTTGATGCGTCTATTCTTGCTTGCCTCCGCTACTATTTGCCTGATCAGCCTGATCACGCTGCTCACCCAGCAGCCTATCACTGCTCCGGGATGATCGAAAAAAAACCCGGCTGCGAACAGCCGGGTACCCAAAAAACACAAACCCTAATTACACGTCTTCATCCCTAACTTTTTTTAAGTGGATACCGGGTCCCCCACTTAGGTCTAGCAACAGCTCATCAGGTTCCTGGTCTGCTTTTAATTTCTTTAGATATTCGGAAGGGTTCAGACCGGTAGCTTTTTTAAACGCTGAAGTGAACGTATTCCTGTTGCTAAAGCCTGACTCATCGGCTATCGCTTCCAGTTTTTTATATTTCCACTCCATGTTAATGATCTTTACTTTGCAATGAGAAACCCTGTATTCATTGATAAAATCATTGAAGTTCATTTTATGATACCTGTTAATGAATGCTGACAGGATATGCAAGGGAACATTTGTTTCTTCAGCCAGGTGCTTTAATGAATATCCGTGTTGAAGGAAAGGCTTTTTTTCCGTGAGAAATACTGTCACAATACCATCAATGTGTTTCATCTTTTCTTCAGTAAGGAAAAACGAAGAAACCTCTCCATGCTTCTTTGTTTCATGCCCGTTGCCGTTCATACCCCCGTTTCCATTCATCCCGTTTCCGTTTCCATTGACTACTCCGTTGACAACGCCATTGACAGCCACTTTTTCCTTTTCAATTCCGAGATAATTTTTCCGGAGCATCACCAGGACAAGCCACAAATAAAACCCGGTCATGCAATAGATATATAACCGGAAACCTAACAGTGATATCTGTTCGGCACTAAATGACGAAAAAATATTCCTGCCATTATTCTGGAGAAAATCAAGATTGCCGTTTAACAAAAAAGCGACGGCGCATCCCAGGCAAAACAAGCCGCAGGGAACGAGGTTGACCATATCACCTTGTTCGAGTTGCCGTTTATTAAAATAATTGCGGAGATAGAGATAAGCTCCAGGTATAAACAGTGACCGGGCAATATACCCGCTCATGATGACAAACATGGGAGTAGTTCCCGCACCGGTTTCAACGATGATCCTGATACTTTCCGAGTAAAGGAGCAGGACCAGCACCCATTTCAATAGCCTGTTTGAAAATATATCCTTCAGGGACATTACCAGCAGCAGACAGGTCACAACGACGATCGTGTAGAATTGTTCTAGGATTTGCATAAGCGAGTGTTTTAGGCATGGATCTTTAAATAATTGGAATAGTTCACATTGTTCATTTATATCCTTTCTATGAAGCAACCAGTTTCAGGTCATCCTAAGTAGTAATACTTAAATTTGGACCGACTTTATTACTTCTTTATTAAGGCCATTCATTTGATTGATAATTATTTTCAATTGTCATGGAATTCAATTAACTTTAAAAGGATTAGTAGCCTCACATTTGATCATGATTATGTTTTTGCCCTAAATGTTCTACAAACTGGAGTAGATCTTTTTCTAAAGCGGCTTTGAGTTCCTTATACTCGCGGAGAAATCTCTCGTCTTTTTCGACAGACATTTCCCACTGGCCCAAAGACTTCACGCAAAGAAAATAATCATGACACAGAGCCTGGAATTCTTCACTGTTATCATAAAGAGAAGTGATCTTTTCTTTCATCACAGGGAACTTTTCAATGGCACACAGTAGCTCTGCTCTCATTGCTATTCTGTTTTTCCAATATTGTTTCATGAAAACCGGGCAAGTCTTTTATTCTGTTAAACTATTTGTAAGATAGGATGGGGAGTTATAAGAAAACAAATTTCCGAGGACGCTAACAGTTACTGTAACGGTTACCTAGCTCGATGGAAAACCTTGATAAAATATATAATTACCACCACGTATCCGGAATCATATACGTGTTTCCTCTCAAATTACAAATCGTGCAAACGATTACAACGAAAACTTTTACCAGCGGTTACTTTTTTAAGTGTTTACATAATATATTGTGCAAGCTTGGTCACCGTGTTAAAGAAGTTATTTATTCCCGAAAAGAACTAGATTGCAGCACCAATCATTTTCCTTCCCCTCTGAATATATTACTCATAGATATTTATCTTTTTGAAGTTATTTTAGATAAAAGCATACAAAGGGTGTTTTTATTACCGTTTAAAAAAATATTTCACCAAAAGTGATAACGAGACCACCTAAGCAGGAACAGGCATAATTAATGCAGAAGGGATGACAGTTAAAGAGCAGGTTATTTGCACCACATGAATTAGGATCTAATTATTAACCAAAACAATTTCTCGGCAGTAACGATCGCCGGTGAATGATGTGAACTGCAATGGGGGACCTTGGAAATACATACAGCATCGATCCGGGCGTTGTGAGGAAAGAGCTTTTGCAAATTCTTTCTTCCGATAAATTCAGGAACGCCCAGGTTTTGTCTATGTTTCTTCAATTCGTAATAGAGGAAACACTGGCAGGGC
>DASSFT010000100.1:0-6939 GCA_035694045.1 Chitinophagaceae bacterium | reverse complement strand
CTTATTTTCCTGTTGATCATACTCGGAGCTATCTATAAAAAGATAGACGTCTTTGATGCATTTATAACAGGAGCTAAGGGAGGTTTTGATGTAGCGGTAAAGATAATTCCCTACCTCGTTGGTATGTTGGTTGCGATTAGTATGCTGCGTACCAGCGGCACTTTCGACGTGATCATTGATGGGATGAAAACATTCTTTGGCTGGCTGGGTGCAGATACCCGTTTCGTAGAAGGATTACCCACCGCCCTGGTAAGACCCTTAAGTGCAAGTGGGGCGAGAGGTATGATGGTAAGCACAATGACTACATATGGCCCGGACTCGTTTGCGGGGCGTTTATCGAGTATTATGCAGGGCTCGTCAGATTCTACGTTTTATGTGGTTGCGGTTTATTTTGGCGCTGTTTCGATAAAGAATACAAGATATTCGATCGGGGCTATGTTGCTGGCAGATCTTGTGGGAGTGCTTACGGCAATAGCCATGGCTTATTTATTCTTTGGCAATACAGGCTAGAGCCTTTATAAAATTGACAAAATAAAAAAGCTGTTCGCCGGTTGGCGGACAGCTTTTTTTATCGCTTGTAAGAAATCAATAATTAGCAAAACTGGATAATGTCCTTGGTGAAGCAGCGCCACCGGCTTCATTTTGAGCAGCACGGCCGCGATAGATCAATGTAAAGCTGCGTTTCTTGGTGAAATTGAACGCAGCAGTATCCAATCCATTCATGGTGCCCGTTTCTCTTACGATCAGTACATCAGCTACAGCGGCTGGATAGGGAATATATTCTGTCACCTGCGTTGGCAGTACATTCGTGAATACATTTCCTCCTTTCAATACGGAATAAACATCGACGCCGGGAGCCGTCCCATTCTTCAACCACGTGAAATTGGCGAACTTAACGCGGGCTGAAGTATCACTGGGAACAACGATGTTGTTTAGCACGGTGATCTGTTTGGCCGCAGTAGAGGTATCATATGTGAAAATGGTGTACTGCTTATTGACCTCCATATTTTCCGAGAAAATGATGGGAGTTTGCGTGGAAGTTGCAGCTGTGTTCCGGATAGAGAATCCTCTCAGACCGGCATCCACCCTGAAGGCAAATGCAGTGGGAAACACCGAGCCATATGCCAGGGCGCTACCTGTTACCGGGGCACCATCGACAAATACCTGCGTATTGGCTGAGCCAATGGTGGCATTGTACACCTGGACCAGCGTTTTATTGTTAAAATTGTTATCCTCTTTAGCCACTTCCTTCCCGGTCGTTTTAGTGCACGATATGACAGCCACAGCTAAAGCCACTATGGAGCCACAAGCCGTTAATATTTTGGTTACTTTCATTTGTAGTCAGTTTACGGTTAAATAATTTATGGCTTGGAGAACCAGCATTCTTTTGTATGATAATCGTTACCCACCGGGTAAGCACCGATCAATGTCAATGCAGGAATATTATAAAGATATTCCGAATTGTAACGAGGCCTTGTGCGATAAACAAGTTTACCATTGTTGTTGCCCGTAAGGCTATTCAGATCCACACCGGATGGAACTTTAAATCCTGCATACACCTGCTGTGAAGTAGCTGGGTCAGGGTCACTGTAGTGATACCTGCGCATATCCGCCCATGTATCATGAACACCCCAGGCGTACATTGCGATATATTTTTGAAGCATTACTTTGGTCAACGTCATGTTAGCTGCAGTAGGAGTAACAGGCACTACAACCGGGTTCGACAGGTAGGCATCCCTCACCGCGTCGTCAATTGCTTTACCTGCAGGAATATTTACGTTATACTTTGTTTTCAGCATATCGAAATTCAAGCCGATACCATTTACATAAGCCGTTTTTGCACCGGCATAATCTCCTTTACGAACCAATGCTTCCGCTTTCAGGAATGCTATTTCAGATGCAGTCATTATTGGGAATTCAGCTTCATCGCGGAATATATATTTACCCGCAGTGCCATTGGTTGTGAGCACGCCTGGCACAAGCACACCAACTCCGGTATAACCTACAGTAGCATAGGGTGTCCCTACAAAACTTTCAGGCTTAAGAGAATCAATTAATGGAGGGTTAATTGCTGTCGACCAGGATGGCGAAAAGCCCCTGATAGTGCCATATAAATTCCCTCTTAACAAATACCAGGCCCTGGGATCACCAACCCCTGGGAATGCCAGTGTGTTTGCGCCCGACATTAAATCGGCAATGAACGCAGTCTGGCGGATTGCAGTACCGGAAGTTGAATTGTTAACATTACCCCTTGCCGTGCCATAATAGTTAGACGTGCCGGTAATGCCGGTACTCTGAAACTTGGCAGTAGCATTATCATCATTGGTTGACAGGGAGAGGTTACAGTATTTAACTACTGAATCGGCGCTATAGCTGGCCTTGTTGCTTATGTAAGCGTAAGAACGTGCAAGAATGCCATACGCAAATTTTTTCCACCTGTCAAGACTTCCTTTGTTAAAATAAAAATCACTGGCTGCAAACTTGGTAGGATCCATTCCGCCACCGGTCATGCTAAGAAAGTTGACAGCCCTGCGACAAATAATTCTTACTGAATCATAGATCTCTTCCTGGCTGTCGTAATGAAATTGTTGCAGGTTGGTATTAAAAGCTTCTTTCAATATCATTTCCCCGTATTGATTAGTGCATTCAAACAGGGTCCATGCCCTTAAAGCCCATGCGGCTCCTACAAAATCCCATTTCTGATCTCTCATACCCCATTCTATAACGCGGTTGAGGTTTTGGCCCATACCGTAATAGTGAGCTGCCCACATGCTACCCATGTTATCGCTGGCGCCCACTACACCGGCCATCTTATCATAAAAGCCGCCGAAGTTGTCAGTGCTGGAAGCAACATAGCTTCCCCATGATTGAATATACCGGCCGATCAATAATGCATCACCGCATTGGCCATAGGCGCTTCCCGCAGCTGAAGAACTACCGGTAAGACTTCCAATCAGGCTTGGGAATATCTGCTCAATGGGCTGCTCGATAGCGGCATTGGGGTTGGAGTAGGCCTCATCAATTTTTTTAGAGCAGGAATTAAATGCTACTATGCCGACTATTCCTGCCGCAATGAGATATTTAAAATTAAGTTTCATAATTATTTTTATTTATTCAGTTATCTAAAATTTGCTCTTAAACCGAAGTTTACTGCTCTCGGTGTCGGAAGGCTTCCGTAATCCATTCCCATTCCACCAACTCCGTTTGAACCGGCTGTATTACCATTGGCAGTCGGATCTGCTCCACGGTAATTTGACCAAACTATCAAATCATTACCGGTAACAAACAGGGCCAGCGACTTCAACCAGCCAAGTCTCGACAACGACCTTGCGGGGAATGTATAGCTGAGTGTGAGATCTCTTAATCTTAAATAATTAACATTATGCTCAATAAACTCTTCTTCAGGCATACCGGTATAGTATGCTTGTTGATAATAAGGAACAACTACGATCGTATTGGCAGTAGGAGTGGCGGTATTTTCTTTGCCATCCTGCAACACACCCTGGATCACGCGTGGTTTTTCGCGGTCAGCTGTGCGTTGGCTCTTCCCTTGCCAGGTCAGATATTGATCGGTAGCATCCCAAACATCGCCACCTACTTTCAGATCCCAGAGGAAACTCAGGTTCCAGTTTTTGTAGCGGATATTATTCAATGTTCCCAGTGTGAAATCAGGCATCCTGTCGCCAATTACAGTAAAGGTTTGTTCCTGTATCGGCAAGCCAGTTGTAGGACTGATTATGATCTGTCCCCTGGTATTGCGCAAGTAATGGAAACCGGTAATCGTAGTGGCGGGCATTCCGCGTACCATACCGCCCCTGGCATTCTGGTAGAGCCAGGTATCGGCAATATACATTTCATAAGCAATGGCATCAGGCAGGGTAAGCACCTTGCTCCACATGTGAGCAAAATTGAAACGGATGTTCCAGGCGAAATTAGCTCTCTGTACAGGAACAACATCTGTTACCAACTCCACGCCCTGGTTCTTAATAGAAGCCGCGTTCTGCGTATTCAATACGTAACCGGTAGCATAACTGGCCCTGAATTGGTTTACTATCTGGTCTGTACAAAGTGTGTTATAATAAGCCAGGTCAAAAGACAAACGGCTGTTGAATAACCTTAATTCCGTCCCGATTTCATAAGTCTTTTGTCTTTCAGGTCTCAGGTCGGGGTTGTTATTGTCAAAGCCATAAGAGTAAATACTTCCCACAGCGCTGCTCGTGAAATTATCTACGAACACAGACTGGTTCTTATAGGCATCGGGGTATCTCGCTGTTTCAGCCCTTGAGCCGCGCAGCTTCCAGTAGCTGATCACATTTCCTTTCTTCAGCGCAGGGAATATGTCAGAAAGAATAACGCTTGCGCTCATTCCCGGATAATCAAACTTCCTGTTCTGCTTGGGGAATACAGACGCTTCTTCAAAACGGTGAGTATAGCTCAGGAAAGCAAGATTGTTATAGCTGATACCAACTTCACCGAAATAAGCATTCTGGCGTATGTTCAATACGTTGGGTAATCCAAATTTATTTCTTGCTAACCTGACCCTTGTATTGGGTCGTGTAATATTACTGTCGGTTTTTGCACCAACTGTCTGCTCGAAGTTGGCATCAGTAACGATCTGCCCGTTTTTATATAGTTTATTAAAGTTAGACGGTAGAGTACCGATAGAGTCTACCAGGTTGGTACCGGTAATAGAGAACACTTCTGTGCGGTAATCCTGCCACATCTGTCCCACCATCAAACGACCGGAGAACTTGCCGATATCTTTTTTAGCGGTAGCGGTAATAGTATGGTTGTATCCTTTATAATCTCTCCAATAGTTGGTCAGCCTGCCGAACCCGCCATTCTGGGCGCGGCTGGTGAGGTAAGAAAGAGGAGAGTAGAACGTATAACCATCTGCCGAGTAGGTATCATACCCAAACCTTCCTGAAATGCTAAGCCAGGAGAACGGGTTAATGTTGATACCCCCCGAAAAGATCATGCGTTTGTTTTTATCATGGCTCACGTTCTGGTGTACGTTGTACAGGGGATTGTCGATCTCCGAATAAGGATCGGAAGAAAAGACGCTCACTTTATTTCCATCTGCATCGGTATAATTGCGGATATCAACATTGTTTGGCCAGATATACAGACCTAAAAGATATCCTCCTGCGCTGCGAAGCGGCTTATCATTCGTAGAGTTGATATACTGGAATGAGGGAGAGATATCCAGCCACTTGGTGATCTTGGTAGTGTTGGTAATTCTTAAATTATATTTTGTGTAGTTGTTGCCCGGTACCACGCCTGCTTCATCAAAGAAAGAGCCCGATACTTTAAAGCCTACATTCTTAAAACCGATATCCATGCTCAGGTTATGCGTTTGCGCTTTACCTGTCTGGAAAAAATTATGGATATTATCGAAACGCTTTGTGCCCGCGGGATACCGGGGACCAAAGAATGTGCCCGAGGTGGCGCTGAATGAACTGGTGCCAACACCATTACTACCGATACCGAATTCGTTGTTGAGTGGTGCGATGCGGCTGCTAACATCTATCAAACGAAAGCTATTGTCATAACTAACGCCTATTTTCACCGCACCTGGTCCGGTGGCGGCTTTCTTGGTAGTGATCACAATAGCGCCCGCACTTGCCTGGCTTCCGTATAATGCTGTGGCTTCAGGACCTTTCAATACAGTTATTGTTTCAATATCTGCCGGGTTGAGGTCACCTATCCTGTTGGTATAGTCGTTATTCCTGTTTGGAAGATCGGAAGCAAGCCCGATTCCTGATCCACCGTTGGAGGTTTCGTTAATAGTTGTGTTGTCAAGGATAATACCATCTATAACAAATAAAGGCTGGTTGCCCCCTGTCATTGAATTAAACCCTCTCAGTACAACCTGCGAAGAGGCTCCGGCCTGGCCACTGGTAGGTGTAATCGTAATACCTGCAACTCTTCCTTGCAGACTGTTCAAGAAATTTTCTCTTTGGGTTTCGGCTATTTCTTTTCCACCCACTCTTTGCGCCGAATAGCCCAGTTCCCGAGAATTTCTCTTGATATCCATCGCCGTTACTACCACCTCACCCATAGTATTGTCAGAGGCCTTCAGGCTGATGCCGACGGTGTTGCCGTCAGCTTTCGCGCTTTGAGGAGCATATCCTACATGCGAGAATTCCAGGGTTTCACCCGCGTTCACCTGGATGCTAAAATGTCCATTGGCGTCCGTCTGGGTGATCCGGCGGGTACCCTTGACCCTGACCGTTACACCCGCCAGCGGGGTTTTGTCGTCTTCTGATACTACTGTACCTGTTAAGGTCCTTTGCTGTGCCTGCAAAGCCGGTGGCAGTACAAGTATGATCATGGACAGTGCTACTAATAAACGGAGAATTTTTCTCATAGCTTGTTGTTTTAGATATATGTTTTATAAGCAGTTTTCAATTATAAAAAGACATTATGTTATGGGAGGCAATTTTTTAAACGCATAAATTCAATCATCCGTTGCCGGCCTTGCTTCGTCATAGTGCGAAGTCAGCCAGTTGTTACAAGACTTTTATTCCGGCATCAGCATAAGGTTTCAATAAAGGGTCATCAGAGGGCAGTTCTGTGATCAGCACATCGATCTTGCTCAGCTCACAAATATTGATGGGTTGAAAAGTATTGATCTTTTCAGCGATAGAGAGACAAACCACCTTTTGGGATGATTCTATCATGGCTCGTTTCAGCTGCACCACCTCCCAATCGTTGTCGGTAACACCGTGGTTAATATCAATAGCATTGGTTCCAAGGAAACAAAGGTCCGGCTTCATCTGCTTTATCTTGGCAATGGCCTCGGATCCGACGGTGATCTTTGAACTCTTGGAAATTTTGTCCCCGATCAATATCACGTCAATATTGGGATGATGCATATATTCAAGTATAGCGGCAATACTACCGGAGATAAATGTTGCTTTCAGTTGCGGCGGTAGC
>DASSFT010000099.1:0-4392 GCA_035694045.1 Chitinophagaceae bacterium | reverse complement strand
TATTTCCGCAGTATTAGAAAATTGTTACCGGAGCTTTACCAAAATGTTATTTAGCGAAGCTATAGCGGACCTCTAATGACAGACTGGTACCATATTTATACGTGTTCAAAATCCTGTCTGTTGAAGATGCATAATTAGTTTTGGAAGGATCCACGTCGTACTTGTAATACCAGGTAAACGGCTGGGCAAAAATGTCACTGATCGTAAATTTTGTTTCCAGCCTGTTATTCATGAATTTTTTACTCAACTGGAAATCCAGGACGTCTCTTGCTCTTTCAAAAATATTTCTTCCAGCACCCGAAGCCGATCTGAACTTTAACCGCTGCCCGATACGGTTATAAAGAACGTTCACCGAAAAATTGTCGTTCGGTGAAGAATAGGACAACCCTCCATTCACCAGGTAAGGCGATTGTCCCTGTAAAGGGCTATTTATCGTTTGCCCGTTGAATTGCACCGAACCTTTCATAAATGCCGCGTTGGTATAAATGATCAGGTTGTCAAAAAACGGGTTGTTGAAAAAGTTCAGCCTCTTCCTTATTTCCACTTCAGCGCCATACACAGTCGCATTATCAGCATTGGCGAAGCTCAATACATCATTATTAAGATTGGTCTGTTCGATGGGATGAATGAAATACTTGTAAAAAACGCTTCCGGAGATTATTTCACCGGCACCAGGGAACCATTCGTACCTCAGGTCGGCGTTCGTGTTTTTGCTCCTGACAAGCTTGTCATTACCCTGGATAATAAATGCGTTTTCATAGTCATAAAAGCGGTAGACAGCCAGTTCCCTGAACTCAGGCCTGTTCACGCTTTGAGATCCAGCAACACGGATATTCGT
The DNA here is from genome assembly GCA_035694045.1 of Chitinophagaceae bacterium. Classification (GTDB taxonomy): domain Bacteria; phylum Bacteroidota; class Bacteroidia; order Chitinophagales; family Chitinophagaceae; genus VBAT01. The sequence goes on along the minus strand of DASSFT010000099.1, from coordinate 3,554 downwards.
TTTGGCATTTAAGGCATATGTAAATAACAATGAAGGCAGGATATCTGTGTTGTCGAGAGTTAACTTGTTTTTTCCTTTAGCTGTTAATTCCTGGAGGTATTTTTCTACTCTTGCTCCCCAGGTAAGTTTTATCTTATCTGAAAATTTATTGTCAAGCATTACATACCCGCTGTTAAGCAAACCTCTTCCGTCATAGTCAGTCGAGTTGTTGGGAATATTTCCGTAGATGATGCCATACTGATCAATATTGGAAGGGGACAGCAACGTACTATAAGTTGTATTCTTTGTTTCATCTATCTGGATTCCGGAAACCGAAGTTGTAGAAAGACCGAGCGCATCTACCTGAACGGTCCTGTCGCGATAGTAATTTTGAGTCCCTATTTTTAATTTCTGTGGCTGTCCTTTCCATTCAAATTGTTTGGTAACGTTCAGGTTGGCGCCATAAATATTCTCCGTCAAAAAAGAATATACACGACCTACCTGGGTAGGGTCGGGAGAATTCTGGTTGTTCAGCTTGATAAAATAATTGCTGCTATTGTCTGCTGTCCGGTAGGTAAGGATGCGTTGATCAGGCTGCCAGCGATAGGTAAAGCCAAAAGATCCGTTCCAGTCGATTGTCCATCCCTTGTTGAGACTATGTAATCCTTCCAGTACAAAATTTCCAACACCATTGGAGGAAGCTTCTGTGTTCTGGCTCTTGTAATGAAAAGGAGTTACGGAAGGATCTGTGAGGGAAACACCGCCGCTGCCGGCTGTTCCATTGCGGATAGAGAGGCTGTTTACAAAGTCATTATTGTACAGGTTCTTCAGCGATATCTTGCTTTTCCCATAAGAGTAAGTGACGTTGAGCAAAGCAGAGAGCGTGGCCCTCATATCGTACGAACTGGTATTGTACATGTAATTGTGGTAATTATAGCTTTCATATTCATCTCTTGTACGCTCAACTACTCTCCTACCGCTGGCGTAGTTGATCGAATAAACAAAGCCAAGTTTATTTTTTCCCAGCAATTTGGTATTGCCCCCGCTGTAAGAAAATCTGAAATTAGGATGGCTCTGGTTGGCGGTTTGGGCGCCATACGTGTTGGGGAATTGTTTGGTAATACCAAGCTTGGTTGCATTATCAAGACTGGTATAAGCTGCGCCGCGGTTGCGGTAGTAAGACCCCGGTATCAATCTTGAATCATCAAAAAAGCCCAGCCAGTCAAGCTTTCCATTCGGATAGCCTTTGTAAAAATTCTGAAAAGTAGTTTTTGTATTATAGGTGATGGATAAGGAAATTTCGCTCAGGCTTTTGGCAGGATAATCCCGGGTGCTGATCTTAACGGCTCCGCCAGCAAAATCTCCGGGCAGATCGGGGGTGGGCGATTTATAAATGGTGATATTATCAATCAGTGAAGAGGGAATAATATCAAAGGAAAAAGCTTTTTTATCAGGTTCGGTGCTTGGAAGAATGGAATTGTTGATCATCGAGGAGTTATAGCGTTCGCTAAGACCTCTTATGACGACGAACTTATTGTCCTGTATTGAAGTCCCGCTTACGCGACGTAATACTTCACTGGTGGTCCTGTCCGGCGATTTCTTAATTACTTCGGCGGAGATGGCGTCGGAAATCGCAGAGCTGCTCTTTTGAGCGGCATATAATGAAGCAGCTGTTTCGCGCCTCACGGTAGTCTTTACAACAACGGCATTCAGCTGGACATTTGATTTCTGAAGTGAGATAGCGATAAATGAGTTGTTGGCATCTCCGGCCTTTATACCTTCAATTTCCTTGGTCTGGTATCCAACGCTGGTAAATTGTATAGAATATGTCTTTCCGTCTTCAACACTAAAAAAGAAATTACCCTCCACATCGGTTCGGGTGCCACTCTTTGTGTCCATGATGGTCACAGACACTCCCACCAGCGGGTTGCCGGAGGCCGAATCAGTAACTTTTCCTGAAATTTTTGTGCTCTTGATCTGTGCCGCAAGAAGAAAGGGAATAAAGCCAGTCCAAACGCAAAAAAGAAGTTTTTTCACATTAATAGTTTTGGCAAAGGACGGCTTGCAGTATTATCGTTGTATTACCCCCGAATTAAGGAATTGTAATGCCAATGTTACCGAATTGTTACCTTGCGCCCATTCATGGTCGGATTTGAGGCCTGTATGGCGGCTTTTTTGCAGGCAAAAAAAATGGCTAGTTGAAAGTATATTAAGGAATTATTAATTCTCGCATAAACCGGATCACCGGGGGGTGAAACCTTAATTTCGTAACCAGTTAAAACATCTGTAATGGCAGGACTTAATTCTTTTCTCCAGATTTTCATGCCGAAGAACCGGGTTTTTTTCGAACTGTTTGAAAAAGTTTCAGATAATGGCGCCAAAATGGGAACGATACTTAAGGACGTCGTGGCAGAGACTGATTTTGACAAACGGGCTTCGCTGATCAGCCAGATAGAAGACCTGGAACATGCGAATGACGAGCTCACGCACAGTATTTTTACCGAATTGGGCCGCAATTTTATTACGCCGTTCGACCGCGAGGACATTCATTATCTCGCCAGTTCACTCGACGATATTGCTGACTATATCTATGCTGCGGCGAAGAAGATCAACTTCTACCGGGTCAATCCCAATGATATGGGCATGCAAAAACTGGCAGAGCTGATTGAGCAGGGAGCTCACCAGATCCGTCTTGCCGTAAGGGAATTGCGCAACATGAAAAACATGCGCAATATCACGGAGGCGTTGGTGAAGATCAACAGCATCGAGAACCAGGCCGATGATATATTTGATATGAGCATTGAAAGATTATTCGCTACCGAACCGGACGCCAAAGAAGTGATCAAGAAAAGGGAGATCTACCAGGTAATGGAGATCGTGACGGATAAGTGTGAAGATGCCAGCAACGTGATCGAATCTATTATAATAAAATACGCCTAAATAACCGATATGCCAATTTGCAAATGTGCTGGAACACGATCGTCATTTGCAGGGTTTGTTTTCATTGGCAAATTGTAATCAGCACATTGAATTATGTCGACCTTTTTGATTGTCATTATAGCATTAGCCCTGATATTCGACTACATTAACGGCTTTCATGATGCTGCCAATTCCATAGCGACGGTTGTTTCCACCAAGGTGCTTACTCCTTTCCAGGCTGTATTATGGGCGGCCCTGTTCAACTTTGTCGCCTATTTCATTTTTAAAGATCATGGAGTAGCCAATACCATCGCCAAAACTGTAAAAGGCGATTTCATTACGCTGGAGGTAATTTTTTCAGGTCTTATCGCCGCGATCATCTGGAATCTTTTTACCTGGTGGCAGGGTATTCCCTCTTCTTCCTCGCACACACTGATCGGGGGTTTTGCCGGCGCCGGTATCGCCCACTCGGGAAGTTTTGACTCCGTCAATTCCGGACCGGTAATTCAGATCGCCAGCTTTATTTTCCTGGCACCGCTCATCGGTATGATCATGGCTTTCCTGATTTCATTATGGTTTATTTATTCGTTTCGAAAAACCTGGGGACCTAAGATCTTTTCAAGCCTGGTCATCCTTGGCGTCTGCGTCTTCTTATG
>DASSFT010000098.1:0-2378 GCA_035694045.1 Chitinophagaceae bacterium | reverse complement strand
CAATGCTGATGAAAGTGAAATGATCAGGCGCTTATTGCTTCCGGTGGATAACGAGGACCATATGCCCCCCAAGGAAAAACCTCAGCCCACCGAAAATCAAATAACACTGTTGCACTGGTGGATTAACAACGGCGCTGATTTTTCAAAAAAAGTAAAGGAACTGGAACAGCCCCCTAAAATAAAACCGGTCTTGCTGGCATTACAACAGGCACCCGAGGCAAAAAAAGATTTTACTGCTGTACCTGCGATCCCGGTTGAAAAGGCCGATGCCGGTACACTTGAAAAACTGAAAGCAAAAGGTATTGTGGTTTTACCCGTGGCGCAAAACAGCAATTATCTTTCGGCGAACTTTGTCACGCATACAAACATCGGGAATGAAGAGCTACCGTTATTATTATCTTTAAAAAAGCAATTGATCTGGCTAAAGATGAGCTATTCGAACCTGGGTGATAGCCAAACAACCGTTATCGGTGAATTAAAAAACCTTACCCGGCTCAGCCTGGATCACACAAATATTACTGATGCGGGAATAAACTCACTAAAGACTTTACCCGACTTGCAATATCTTAACCTGGTGGCTACAAAAGTCACGGCGCAGGGGATCCTGCAGTTAAAAGATTTGAAGAACCTTCAATCCCTGTTCCTGTATCAAACACCTGTTAAAAAAGAAGACTGGGTGGCATTGAGAGCTGCATTTCCCAAAACACAAATCGATTCAGGGGGTTATCTTGTGGAGACATTGCCAACGGATACTGTCCAGGTGAAGGCAAAAAAATATTGATGATCGGTTAAAGCCATAAGAATGGACCTGCTGAATAAAAAACTATCGGAAATACTACCGCCAGAGAGAGTAAAGACGAGATTGATCGACCGCTATGCCTATGCAAGCGATGCCAGTCATTTTTATCTCGTACCCAAAGCCGTGGTACAACCCATCACCATTGATGAAGTTAAACGCATATTTGAATTCTCTCATCGGGAAAAGATAAGTCTCACATTCAGGGCGGGAGGGACCAGCCTATCGGGCCAGGGAGTAACTGATGGTATCCTCGTTGATCTTAGCAATTACTGGAGAATGGTTTTACCAGAGGACAATGGTGCAAGCGTAAGGGTCGAGCCGGGAGTGATAGGTGCTAATGTCAATCATGCTTTGAAAAAATATGGCAGGAAGATCGGTCCCGACCCCGCATCAATCAATGCTGCCATGATGGGCGGCATTTTATCCAACAATGCGAGCGGAATGTGTTGTGGCGTGATACAAAACTCTTATCATACGTTAAAGTCAATGACATTGGTGTTGCCCAATGGCCAGGTTTTTAATTCCGGTCAGCTTGCAGACCACAAGCGGTTTGAAACAGAAGCATCTGACATTGCAAATGAGCTCAGCGCATTACGGATTGAAATAATGAGTAACATTCCCCTGGTTGACCGCATCCGGAAAAAATACAGGCAAAAGAATACCGTGGGTTATTGCATGAATGCGTTCATTGATTATGAACATCCACTCGATATCCTGACTCATCTTGTCGTTGGGGGAGAAGGCACGCTTGCATTTATTGCGGAGGCAGTTTTGGAAACGGTGCCTGATCTGCCGTTTAAGATGACAGCCAACCTGTACTTCGATAGTCCCGAAGTTGCCTGCAATGCCATTTATGATCTGAAGAATACAGGGGCGGCAGCGTTGGAATTTATGGACAGGGCTTCATTGCGGTCGGTAGAAGATATGGCTGGAGTTCCACCGTTATTAAAACATTTGCCGGAACGTGCAGCGGCAATTTTGTGTGAATTCCAGGAGGCAACCGAGACAGGTTTACTGGAGAAATACAACGATGCAAGACAGGTTTTTTCCAGTCTACCATTATTATATGAACCTAATTTTACTCAGGACGCCTATGAACAGGCGATTCTCTGGAAGATCCGGAAGGGCATGTATCCTTCGGTGGCGGGTATGCGGGCTAGCGGCACTTCTGCACTAATGGAAGATTTTACTTTCCCGGTTGAACGGTTGGGTGAGGCGATCGTGGATGTACAAAAACTATTCGAAAAATATAACTATAAGAACGGGATCATCTTCGGGCATGCCAAGGACGGTAATCTTCATTTCGTGATATCACAGAGTTTTTTCACCAAAGAAGATATTGCACTCTATGAAAGGTTTAACGATGATCTCTTTGATCTCATCTTAAATAAATATGATGGCGCCCTGAAAGCAGAGCATAGTTCGGGGCGGGCTGTTTCGGCATTCATCGAAAAGGAGTGGGGACCCGATGCTTATAGCGTGATGAAGCGGCTAAAGAATTTGATCGATCCCGCTAATCTTTTAAATCCCGGGATCATCATAACTGAAGATAAGCGTACACATGTGCATAACCTCAAGA
>DASSFT010000097.1:0-3476 GCA_035694045.1 Chitinophagaceae bacterium | reverse complement strand
CGCCAGCCCGATAACTGTTGACAAAAAACTTTTGCTCACGCTGTGTACCATGTCAACTCTTGAGGGTTCTCCCCATTCAGCAACAATATATCCTTTGTGAATGATCAGTCCTGTCGGGTCCCCGCGATCCGCAAAGAGGCCGATTGCTTCGCCAAATGGTTCCTTGCCAAAACTCATCTTCTGGCTAAGTTCCATGCTGCGGGGGTTCTTGCTTTCATTCTTAATGGCAAAACGGATCGCGGCATTCAGTTTAGCCGTGTCAAAACCTGATTTAAGTGGCGATTGTTTTTTCCATGAACCAGCCGGAGGAAAATATTCATTGGTTTGCTGGGCGTAGAGAAGGCCCATGCCATGTAACAGAAAAAAGAATAGCAACCATTTTTTCATTGAATAAAGATAGATACAATTAGGCCACTGAGAACCGCGGAGAAAACGCAGAGAGCCACAGAGTTTTTCTCTGTGGCTCTCTGACTAGTCTTCTATTTCAACATATAACGTTTCAACATTCAGAGCTGCCCCTATCAGCAGAAAAATACAGCTCTGTGGCTCTCTGTGGCCTTTCCCTTAAGGATACAACAGATATTTTTTTCGCATCTTTTTGTATTCGCTCAATGCCGGTTCCCAGCTGTCACGGATCTCTTTTTCCGATTTGCCTTCAATGATCTGTTGCCTGAACTCACCGGAGCCAATCTGTATTTCAATGTTATTCATTTCTCTGCTTAGTTTGGAGTCAAAGAATTTTTCCTTGTAAGGATGGGCTTTATACAATTCCATGATCCATTGGAGGTTTATCTGCCTGCTTTTGCGTAACAGGTTTACATCATAGTTTCGGAGATCGAGGCCATAGCAGACCTGGTTCATAAACAAAGGAGTCTCCGACATGCCCTTTATACTAACTGGCGTATATGAAAAATCATATTTCCCTTTCAGTTCAGGACTGCCTATTACGGTAAAAGGATAATAAGTGCCTCGTCCATGGTTCACATACACAGCTTCAAACATGCAGGTGGAAGGATAAAGCATGATCGCCTGCTGAGTATTAAGGTTGGGGGACGGTTTTACCGGCAAAGTGTACGGCATGTCATGATCGTAGTTGGCCACCGGGATGACTTTAATATTGCATTTTACTTTGTCCTTCAACCAGCCTTCTCCATTAACCATCTGCGCAAACTCTCCTACCGTCAATCCATGCGACATGGGAATGGGAAACATACCTATGCCCGATCTGTATTTCATATCCAGCACAGCGCCATCCACCAGGTAGCCGTTGGGATTAGGCCGGTCCAATATCAGCAATTCCTTTCCGTTCTCATAGCAGGCTTCCATTAGCCGGGCAAGCGCATTGATGTTAGTGTAAAAACGAACACCAACATCCTGTAAGTCATATACCATTATATCCACATCGGCCAGGTCCTCTTTTGATGGCTTATTTTTCGAGCCATATAAAGAAATGATCGGTATGCCAGTAGCGGGATCAATTTCATCAGCCACATGGGCCCCTGCGCTTGCATTGCCCCTGAAGCCATGTTCCGGCCCAAACACTTTCACAATATTAATCTGCAGGGTTTTTAAACTGTCCACCAAATGCGTTTTGCCGATCATCGACGTTGGATTGGCCATCATTGCGACCCTTTTGCCCCTGAGATAGGGAACATATTTTTCGGTTTGATCGGCCCCGGTCCTCATTTGTTTTTCGCTGGAGGCAATTCCCTGCCCGGAGTGACGGGACGATGAACAAAAACAAAGACCGGCAGAAATGATAATGCTGATGGATAAAAGCTTCATTGTGACGAATTGTAAAAAGATAAATATACACTAGTGTTTCTTAAAAGTAAATGAAATCGCTGTTCCCGGCCTATCTTTTATCGCCGTATTTACTGCGATGCAATTCCAAAAATAAAGTACCGGTTGCTGGCCAAGAAACAGAGCCTCCTCTTCCAATCAGCTAGTTTGCGTCGGTCAGCTTCGAGATGCTTCAAGCCAGCAGAGCCTTCAGGCAGCCCTCGCAAAGACGATACACTCTGCGAGGCGGGAGCCGCATGAATACTAAAAGTTATTCTGCGGACCCGGGCTTTGTTTTTAGCAATTACTTATCAATAAACCTCGTATTTCAGGATCCTTACTCCTGTCCAGTTAGAAGGAAATGGCCAGGATAATGCATTGCAGATATAAGAAAGGTAAATCTGATCCTTATAGATGGAAAGTCCCCATGTACCCATGCCATTGCTGACGCCTCCGTATTCAAACCGTGTTGACAGATGTTTGGGATCATGAACATCGATCACATCCATATCGCTCTTCCCGGTGGACATAAAGACCATCTTATTCAGTTTATCGAGCACTATTTCGTTGGAGTGGCCATCGCTTACAAACCAGTTTAGCGGATTTGTTTCGCAGCGCCAGGGATTCCACCAATTTACCAACTGTATATTCAACGGGTCTTTGATGTTCAGCACTTCCATGCCACAATAATCAACTGCCACATAGGCCAGTGAATCGTCAATGACGATATTATTATAAGCCCTGGGTTTACCACTCATGAGCGGGTTGGCATAATTGCCTATTTCAACCGGGTTTTGTTTGTCTGAAATATCAATCACCCGCAGGCCACCGGCGTCATAGCAGAGGTATAAAAGATCTTCGTCGATGGTCATTCCTCTTGCATTGAACTTCGTAAGATCGGGGTTGGGATCGGGGTATGCAGTAGAAGGCAGGAAAACAGATTCCACCACCGGCGCTGTTTTATCACTGATATCAAAAATAATCAGCCCGCTTCTCATCGCACCCAGGTATGCATAGTTTCCATCAACTGCAACGATGGCCGCCCCGGTTATTTTAGCCGGGTCTTTCCAAATTGATTTGACGACCGGGTTGATGGGATCCGATACGTCAAGAATTGCCATGCCCGGGTTTTGTAGTCCTGTTCCGAAATTGTTACCGAGGGCAAGAAATAAATAATTGCCGGACTGAGTGAGATTCATTACTTCCAGCGAATCCAGCTGGCTCAATGACACTGTTTTTTTAAGTTTGGGATTTTTGGACAGGTCATAAATTTTCAATCCTCCTTCCTTAGCGGCTACATACAGGTAATCTTTTCCCTGCATGTCATGTTTGGCTGTCATATATAACTCCGAACAGGTAGAAGCCAGATTGAACTCGGTACTGATGGAGATGTATTTCGGAAAGTCTGACGATGTTTTTTTGCAGGAAAATATAACACTGGCGATACTGATTGACAACACAGCAATACGGAGAAGACTGGCAAAATTTCGAGGCATAAATTCCATAGCATGATAGTTTGGCTTTCGGTATTTATACCCGCGGGTACAAATTGATACAACAATACTGAATAAAACGATAGGTAGTTGCTGTCAATATCAACTTTTTCTTTGTAGACCTATAGGGTTTTAAACCCTATAGGTCGGCTACTTCTGACCAATAGGAAAAGAACATTTCTATTTTTTTATGCGTAGCCT
>DASSFT010000096.1:0-10839 GCA_035694045.1 Chitinophagaceae bacterium | reverse complement strand
CGAGGTGGAAACACTGCGTGCCCAGATCATTGAAAACTACATGAGCGATCCCGATGCAATCAACCGGCTGACCGGGGAAGCCTTCCAGCGGAGCCTCAAGGATATTCATGTGGCCCACATCTTTGTTTCATTCAGGAATGCGGCGAACGTTGAAGACACGGCCGCGGCTTCAAAAAAATTAAGCGAGGTGCTTGCTCGCCTGAAAAAAGGAGAAGATTTCCTGAAAGTTGCAGCCCAGCTATCCGATGAACCTTCCGCAAAAGCGAACAAGGGCGATCTGGGTTATATTACCGTGTTTACTTTGCCTTATACTTTTGAGAACATTGTTTATTCCACTGCTCCCGGCAGTTATTCCAAACCCTTTACTTCCAAGATCGGGTACCACATATTTAAAAACCTCGGAGAAAGAAAAGCGGCCGGCAAAATAAAAGTGCAACAAATACTTATCGCATTTCCACCCGAAGCTGACGAAGCGACAAAAAAGAGAGCGGGTTTGCTGGCGGATTCATTGTATCGCCGCATAGTGGCGGGTGATAATTTCAGTAAGCTGGCTACGGCTTTCAGCAACGATTACATAAGCGCTGCCACAGGTGGCAATATCCCCGATATTTCCGTTGGAGAATACGACCCGGCTTTTGAAAAAATGATCTGGTCGCTACCAAAGAATGGAGCAGTCAGCAAGCCTTTTCTTACCACTCATGGCTATCATATAGTAAAACGCATAAGTACCAGGCCGGTTGTTGTGAATGCTTCAGATAAAGCCAATACAGATGATCTGAAACAAAAGATCCAGTTAGATGACCGTTGGAAGACCGCCAGGGATTTTATTTATGCCCGTGTACAAAAACAACCTGGTGTGAAAAAGCTTAATTATAACAATGCCGCATTATGGGCGCTGACCGATAGCATTTTTGAAGGACGTGCTGCAGGGAATACAATGGGCATGACCCAGCAATCGCCTTTATTCATGATAGGCGATTCAACGATAAAAGTGTGGCAATGGATCACCTATGGACAAATGAACCGCTACAGGCAGGACCGCAGCGGGCTAAAAACCTATCCTGACCTCATGGACGAGTTCACTAAGTCGATGATGTATGAATATTACCGCTCGCACCTGGAAGATTATAGCGATGAGTTCCGTGTACAGATGAATGAATTCCGCGATGGTAATCTCTTCTTCGAGATCATGCAGCAGGAAATATGGAATAAAACCCAGAACGATTCAAACGCATTGCTGGCCATGTACGACAAGAACCGCGAAAAGTACAATTGGAAGGCCAGTGCCGATGCAGTGATTTTTTTCTGTTCGGATGCCACCACGGCAAAATCTTTACATGACCAGTTAAAGAAATCTCCGGCCCAGTGGAGAAAAATTGTTGAACCCCTTAATGAAAAAGTAGTAGCCGACTCGGCCCGTTATGAATGGGAACAGATCCCGGGTCTTGGCAAAGATGCACCCAAAGCGGGTATTCTTACCGCCAATACAACCAATCCTGGCGACAATACTTTTTCATTTGCCTATATTGTCAAGGTTTACACTACTCCTTCTCCTCGTTCATTTAACGATGCCAAAGGACTTGTGATGAATGATTACCAGGCAGGGCTCGAAGAGAAATGGGTACAGGACTTGAGGAAAAAATATCCTGTCGCCGTTGATCAAAAAGTGTTGGCTGATATTTCAAAGTAGTTGATCCCCGATTGCATCGTGATGCTAGATTCTAGATGCTGGATGCATCATTGCGGCTTCGAGTGCCGTGAAATAGGATGCAATTGGTGTTCCTATTCACTCCATCTCCTCGTCTTTGCGATCTGCCGAAAGGCGGAAAAGCAACGGGATGCTGGATACTTGATCGCGTCGGGTGTCTGAATGAATCTGTTGATCTTAGCTGTATATAGGATGTTGCGCACCTACGGAGCGCAGGGAAAACTTAAACTTTTACTCTACCGATATTTTGTCCCTAACGGGACTGTTTGGCGGCAGAAAATGTTTGTTGCTAAATGCTGGATGTCGTCATTGCAAGTGCAGCGAAGCAACTGGATGCTTGATACTGGATGCTAGATACTGGATGCTAGATACTGGATGCTTGATGCTGGATGCATCATTGCGACTTCGCGTGCCGTGAAATAGGATGCAATTGGATGTCGCTATCACTCCCTCTCTGAAGGAGAGGGAGTTGGAGGGTGAGGTTCGAGGGTGAGGTCAAAGTTGCTTTACAACATTCGCCACGATATGTGGCTTGCCCAGTGTATAATAATGCAGAACGGGAACACCGTTTTTCTTCAGATCGCTGGATTGATGCAAAAGCCATTCGGTGCCTACCTGTTCTACCTCTTCATCTGTCCTGCATTTTAAAATTTCGTTTGAAAGATCTGTTGGCAGGTCGATATGAAATGTCTTGGGCAAAACGGTCAGCTGCTTCTTCGAATAAACCGGCTTGATTCCCGGGATGATCGGCACTGTAATGCCCGCCTCCCTGCATGCCTTTACAAAGGAGTAATACTTGGAGTTGTCAAAAAACATTTGTGTTACGATATAATCAGCCCCTTCATCTACTTTCATTTTTAAGTAGCGAAGGTCTGTTTCCATATTGGGAGCCTCGAAATGTTTTTCCGGGTAACCGGCGACACCAATACAAAAAGTGGTCCTTGAAGTTGCCTTGAGATCTTCTTCCAGGTAAATGCCTGAGTTAAGGTTCACCACCTGTTTCAGCAAGTCGCTGGCAAAGCGGTGACCGCCGGGTTCGGCCTCAAAGGCGGTTTCGTTCTTGGCGGCATCCCCGCGAAGCACCAGGACGTTATCGATACCCAGGTATTGAAGGTTCAGCAACGCATCTTCGGTTTCATTGACACTAAACCCGCCGCAAATAAGATGGGGGACCGTATCAACATCATATTTATTCATAATGGCCGCGCAAATGCTTTCCGTGCCGGGTCTTTTGCGGATGATCACTTTTTCAAATGTGCTATCACTTCTTTTTTTAAAGACGTGCTCGCTCCTGTGATAAGTGACGTTTATATAAGCCGGCTTGAATTCCATTAAGGGATCCAGGTGTGAATAGAGAGCGCCGATGCCTTTTCCCTTCAATGGTGGTAAAACCTCGAAAGATATAAGCGTTTTGCCGTTAGCCTGGTTGATATGATCAATTACTTTCATGACGTTGAGTTCCATCCGGTTTCACCGGTGATGGGAACGTGCAAAGCTAATGATGCAAGGCCATTATCCAAAGTCATTGTTAAATCAAAATATTAGCGCTTCCATGTATATTCAAAGCTTATTTTTGCCCCTCATGTCAATGGTCATACATACAAAGAACCTCGTTAAGACGTACGGTGGACGTTCGGTGGTCAATCATGTCAGTGTGGATGTAAAACAGGGTGAAATTGTGGGTTTGTTAGGGCCCAACGGGGCGGGTAAGACCACTTCGTTCTATATGGTTGTGGGATTGATCAAGCCGGATGAAGGCGAAGTCTATCTCAATGACGACAATATCACCAGGCTCCCGATGTATAAAAGGGCTAAGATGGGCATCGGCTATCTTCCCCAGGAAGCTTCGGTGTTTCGCAAACTAAGCGTGGAAGATAATATCATGGCCGTGTTGGAAATGACACGTCTTTCCAAAAAACAGCAGCGGGAAAAGATGGAATCCCTGATCACCGAGTTCCGTCTGCAGCATGTTCGCAAAAGTCATGGTGATGTATTGAGTGGTGGCGAAAGAAGAAGAACGGAAATAGCAAGAGCACTGGCCGTCGATCCCAAATTCATTTTACTCGATGAACCTTTCGCGGGCATTGATCCAATCGCCGTGGAAGACATACAGGCTGTCGTTGCCCGTTTGAAATATAAGAACATCGGTATTCTTATCACTGATCATAATGTAACGGAAACTCTTTCTATCTGCGACCGGGCCTATTTGTTGATCGAAGGAAAGATATTTGAACATGGCACTGCGGAAGAATTAGCCGCGAATGAACAGGTAAGAAAACTATATCTCGGAAGGAATTTTGAATTGAAGAGAAAGGATTATCTGCATGAGGAGGCAAGAGATCAAAATACTGCGAGTCTTGATAATATTATACGCTCAGTCGAAAATGCCATCGCCTGGCACGAAAAAATAGAACAGGCGCAATCCGAACGAGAAAGAAGCTTTGGCTACCAATATAGTAATTCAGAAAGCAGCACCGTCGCTGAGCTCGGCCTCGACGACTACACTCGGTTTTTGACTGAACTGAAAGGTTCATTGATTCAATATGCCAGCGAAAACAATAACAAGGAATTGCTGGAACGAAGCAACCAGTTTTTTACGGCTGACCGTGACTCATATGCCGATTTAAATACGATTTTATTGTATTTAAAGAGTACGAAAAACAATTAGCGCTTTTCCCTTAACATTCTAGAAAGTCGGGGTTCTTTTCTATCTTGCCAGGTACAATGAGCCTGCTAAGCCCTGCTATATCGTCGCTGGCCCGGATGCGTTCCTGGCGTATCGAAGGATGGAAGAACAACCCGGAAGATTCACAGCGCGAAGTCTTGCAGGACCTGGTCACCTCCGCTCAATACACCGAGTTTGGAAGAAAATATCGCTTCCATGAGTTATTCAATATCCGCGATTTCAAACAATCGGTCCCGGTTCATGAGTATGATGACCTGAAGCCATACATCGAACGCATCATGAACGGCGAGCAGAATGTTTTGTGGAATACTCCTGTGTACTGGTTTGCCAAAAGCAGCGGTACCACCAGCGATAAAAGCAAATTCATTCCCGTGAGTGATGAAAGCCTTGAAGATTGTCATTATAAAGCTGCCAAGGATGTCTTGACGATGTACTACCAATTTAATCCTGATTCAGCACTATTGACCGGAAAAGGCCTGGTGATCGGCGGTAGTCATACCATCAACCCCATGAACAATGAGGCTCAGTATGGTGATCTCAGCGCCGTGTTGTTACAAAATTCCCCTTTCTGGGGGCATTGGCTGAGAACCCCCGATCTCAGCATTGCATTAATGGACGAATGGGAAAGCAAGATCGAAAAGCTGGCTGCCAGCACGATCAAAGAAAACGTGACATCCATCTCGGGTGTGCCTACCTGGACCCTGGTTTTATTCAGGAGGATCCTGGAGATCACGGGTAAAAAAACGATGGCCGAAGTATGGCCTTCGCTCGAGCTGTTTATGTATGGAGGAGTTTCATTCACACCCTACCAGGAGCAATTTGAAAAACTGATCGGTAAAAAAATAAACTACCTCGAAATGTACAATGCCAGCGAAGGATTTTTCGGAGCCCAGGAAAATCCCGGTGATGATGGCATGCTGTTGTTTACAGATCATGGCATTTTCATGGAGTTTCTCCCCGTGGGTGAATATGGTAAGAAATTCCCGCAGACTATCGGTCTGCAGGATGTGGAAAAAGGAAAGAACTATGCGCTGGTCATTTCAACTAACGGCGGACTTTGGAGATATATCCTCGGTGACACGATCCAGTTTACTTCAATAAACCCGTTCCGCATCAAGGTCTCAGGGAGGTTGAAACATTATATCAATGCCTTTGGAGAAGAAGTGATCGTGGACAATACCGACAAAGCCATTGCAATTGCTTCAGAAAAAACGGGAGCCGTGGTGAATGATTATACCGCTGCCCCGGTATATTTCTCCGATGGCTCCAATGGCGCCCATGAGTGGCTGATTGAGTTTGAAAAGGAGCCGGAGGACCTGGATGCATTTACAAAGGCAATAGACCTGGCATTAAAAAGCATCAACAGCGATTACGAAGCCAAGCGGTATAAGGATATCGCGTTAAGATTGCCGGTCGTGCGTGCATTGAAAAAAGGTGTGTTTACAGAATGGCTGCGCAGCAAAGGAAAGCTAGGCGGACAGCACAAAGTGCCCCGGCTGAGCAATGAAAGAAAATATGTTGAAGAAATCCTTACTTTCACAGCATAGCATCTATGCAAACGGCCTCTCACATTTGTAAAAACTGCAACCAATCTTTTACAGGGAAATATTGTAATCACTGCGGCGAAAAAGTTTACAGTGAAAAAGATAAATCCGTCTGGCATTTTTTTGAAGAGGGACTTCATTTTATCACTCACTTTGAAGGCACTTTTTTTAATACCCTTAAAAAAATATTTACACGGCCCGGCCAGTTGTCGGTTGACTATTGCAATGGCAAAAGAAAAACCTATTTTAAACCGCTTTCTCTTTTTTTGTTGCTGGTTGTCCTTTACCTGCTTTTTCCCTTTTTTGAGGGCTTGAACATGAAGCTATACTATCACACACATCAAGCCTTTTATGGAAAATATGCAATGCAAAAGGCTACAGCTGTAATGAGTGAAACAAAATGGACCGATCAACAACTAACTGCGGCTTTTCACCAGAAATCAGAAAAAGTATCTAAATTTCTTTTGCTGATCCTGCTCCCTTTAACTGCTTTATTTTTCTGGGCGCTGACTTACAGGAAAAGAAAATACTTCTTTGACCAAATGGTCTTCTCAGCTGAAATCAATTGCATGTACCTGCTGTGGGGTTTCCTGCTGCTCCCACTATTACTTTTTGCTGCTCAAAAAATATCTTATTTAACTACCCGCTCCTACTTTAACATCGAAGACTGGAAACTGGGACTCATCACTTACCTGGTACTATGTACTTATACAGGTATAGGAGCCTGGAGATTTTATAAACTCAATGGATGGCAAAGTTTCGGCTTTGCTCTTCTATTTTACATAGCACATATCATCATAGTGCAATACATTTACAAATTCATCCTGTTTTTTATTGTCATTCATCAAATTCATTAACGTATGAAACTAGTGGAAGGGAAAACAGCCATTATTACGGGTGCGGCCCGTGGGATCGGGGAAGCGATCGCGAAAAAATTTGCTGAGCATGGAGCAAATGTGGCTTTCACTTATGTAAGCGATAGCAGCGCCGAAAAAGCAGCAACATTGGAAAATAAATTAAAAGGGCTGGGCGTAAAGGCAAAAGCTTTTAAAAGTAATGCCGGTGATTTTGCCCAATGTGAGTCGTTTGTCAATGATGTCCTGAAAGAATTTGGGGCGGTAGATATCTGCGTAAATAATGCAGGTATATCAAAAGACAACCTTTTACTGCGCATGTCACCCGAACAATGGGAAGACGTAATAAAAATAAACCTCAACAGCGTCTTCTACATGACCAAGCAGGTGATCAAACCGATGATGAAGGCCCGCAATGGATCTATCATCAACATGAGTTCTATTATCGGTGAAATGGGCAATGCTGGCCAAAGCAGTTATGCAGCATCCAAAGCAGGCATTATCGGCTTTACTAAAAGCGTAGCAAAAGAACTCGGCAGTCGTAATATCCGCTGCAACGCTATCGCTCCCGGTTTTGTAGAAACCGATATGACAGCTTATCTAAAAGAAGGGGATGCGGGAGATAAATACAAGGCCAATATTCCACTTGGCCGCTTCGCCTCAGGAGAAGATATTGCCAATACGGCGCTATTCCTGGCTTCCGATATGGGATCCTATATTACAGGGCAGACGATAAGCGTTTGCGGGGGGTTGAATATATAGGATAATGATTAAAAATAGTGGATGATGCTGGATGCTAGATTCTGGATGCTGGTCTCTGCGTAGGATGCTATCCAGCATCTAGTATCCAGTATCTAGCATCCAGTATCCGTTCTTCTTTGCTTTAGCCTTGCAATTTTATCCCTTTCCTCTGTATATACGCATGCCACAGAATCATCGATGCGATAGTTCGGTATGGCCGCCATGCTTCGGCTACAGCTAACATTTCTTCTTTGGTAATATGATGCGGCAATTGTTTTACCTCTTTCAGGCTATTCACTAAAGCAATATCACCCAATGGAAAAAGGTCCGTTCGTTGAAGGGCATGCATCAGGTAAACATCTACTGTCCAGTCTCCGATACCCTTGATCTTTTTTAATTCGTGGCGAATATCATCTTCATGACTGGAATGTAGTTTTTTCAAATTGAGCTGCCTGTTCCGAATGGCATTCGCCAATTCTCTTGCATAGACAATCTTCTGCCGGCTGAAATAACAGGCCCTTAAATCGGCATCGCTCAACGCAAGGATCTTTGAGGGTGTAACAAAGCCAATTTTTTGCTTTAATTTCTTGAATGCAGCATAAGCTGAGGCCAATGAAACCTGTTGCTCGAGAATAAACAATATCAGAGTTTGAAATGTAGCTGGCCGGGTCCACATAGGCGGGTGACCATGTTTTTTTATGATCGAACTAAGCTCTTTATCTTTTTTTGCCAGTTTATTGCAGATTGCAACGAAATTACCTTCACTGAATTTTTCCATTTGCCTCTTATCTATTTCTTCTTAAATTTTTCAATCGCCGACTTTGTAAATTCACTCAACACCAGTCTCCCGCTGATCGCGGCCCGTTCGATTAAAAGCCGGTCCCAATGTTCTGTTCCTTTCCAGAATATTTTTTTCATTTCGGCCATAGCTTCCGGGCTTGAATGAGACAACAATTCAGACAATCTGGCTATTGATTCATCCATACCGTCAACATGAGAATGTACTTCCGCAAACAATCCTTTTCTCCGTGCCCAGTCGGCATTGCGCCACATGGTAGCATCGATCGCCAGCTGTGAAAATGCGGATACGCCGATCTTTCTTTCAACGGCAGGGCCCACTACAAAAGGACCGATACCAACAGCCAGTTCACTTAGTTTAATTTCCGCAGCCTCGGTGGCAATGGCATAATCGGCCGCAGCCGCAATCCCCACTCCTCCTCCCACGCACTTGCCCTGGACGCGGGCTATGACAAATTTCGGCGCCAGTCGTATGGCATTGATCACATGAGCAAATCCGCTGAAGAACTGGAACCCTTCCTCTGCATTCCTGATTCCTGCCAATTCATCAAAGGAAGCACCCGAACAAAATACTTTTTCCCCAGCCGAACGAAGCACAATGAGCTTCGATTCGTTATCATTACCGGCCCGGTGGATAGTTTGAGCCAGTTCATCCAGGATCATGGCAGGTAAAGAATTGCTTTGCGGATGAAAAAATTCGACGGTCGTAACCCCGTTGTGGAACTCTGATTTTACGTAGCCCTGTTTTATTTCAATTAGCATGTTAACAATTTTTGTCAGCTATAGAAAACATCGGTCAAATAAAAAACTGTATCCACAAAGAACAACAGGCCGTTACTGGTCAGCACATTTTCATCGTGCAGATCTTCCAGTATAATGCCCAGATAGGGATGATAGTAGTCATTATTCTTTTTATTCACAAATCCATTGGCAAGTAAATGATCTTTTACTGCTTCTAGGTTTGTTTTTTCGGTGAGAAGGACGAATTCCTGTTTAACTACTGCGTGTAATCTGGCATCTTCCTCGAGGAAACCAACCAGAGTATATGCTGTATCCGGAAAAAATCGGTTATGTAGCAAAAGGTTGTTAAAATAATCCTCCCATTTTAGATAAAAAATGGCGTCAGCAATTTTGAAAAGCGTCGAACTATTCGCCTTGTAAAAAACCTTTTGTTCAGCGCCCGATGTAATAAAGTGGCCCAGGTCGGATTTATCTATGAATAGCCCATTTTGCCGGGCGTATTCTCTTAATGCCCTTTCTTCTTCTGGCCTGCCTTGGTTTGAGCTTTGACCCTCGCTACCTGGTCGCGTATGATTTCTAAGGTAGGTTTTTGCTGCCTGGATAGAATCACTTTCCCCTGAGCTGCTCTTTCCTTTAATGACATTTTGTAGTTCATTTTTAAAAGATTTTAGATCGTCCACACCTTAAAATTAGAAATTATTATTGATTCCCCTCAGCCACCATCTTATTACCGGTCACAGGGTTTTGAAACTTCTTCTAGTTACCTCCTTTCACTCCTTTAACCTCTTAGCCACCATTGTCAGGATAGTCGCCACTCCCGTCACTTCACCCGTTTCATCAATGATCTCTACGAGCCATTTCACAATTCCTTTCGGAATATCATTTTCGTCTTTAGGGTCCTGTGGTAATTTTTCTTTACAGGTAAACCGGATATGGATTTCCGCGCCCGGATATACCGGTTTTGTAAAGCGAAGCTCATCTATTCCATAGTTCAATAATACCGGGTTCTTTTCATAGCTGTCCACAAACAAACCGGCAGCTGCACTGATAATAAAATATCCGTGAGCAACCTGTTTTTCAAACATCGTACCTGTAAAATCAGTGTCCTTTAGGTGCGCATAAAAATGATCACCACTCAAATCTGCAAAACGGTCTATATCTTCCGCGGTGATGACCCTTTTCTCCGTTACCAGCTGATCCCCGATCTTCAATTCTTCAAAATATTTTTTAAAAGGATGTTTTCCCGGGTCCTTTCCAATCGCATTCTGCTGGTACACATTTGTGATCGCTGTTATCATGCTCGGTGAACCCTGGATGGCAACCCGCTGCATATAATGTTTTACGCCGCGAATACCTCCCATCTCTTCTCCGCCACCTGCCCGGCCCGGACCACCGTGAACCAACAAAGGCAGAGGCGAACCATGCCCCGTGCTTTCTTTAGCACATTCGTTGTTTAATACCAATATCCTTCCATGATGAGTTGCCGCTCCCAGTACATATTGCTTTGCCAGGCTATCATTGGCAGTAACAATGGAAGAGCAAAGGCTGCCTTTCCCTTTTTTACTTAGTGCTATGGCATCGTCCATGGTTTTATACGGCATGATCGTGCTTACAGGGCCAAACGCCTCCACTTCATGCGTCGCTGTTGTGGCAAAAGGTTTGTCGTTCATCAGCAATACGGGTGACAGGAACGCTCCTTTATTTGCATCTGCATCTATAACTTCAACGCTGTCCAACGATCCATATATAATTTGTGAGGTTGCCAGC
>DASSFT010000095.1:0-3558 GCA_035694045.1 Chitinophagaceae bacterium | reverse complement strand
CATCCGGGTAATCTGCAATCCAACTGCCACGAAAAAATAAAGCTCTTGAGTTGGAAGTCATTTCAAATAACAAAGACCTCAATACCACTTCAACCTGGATCTTTAATCCCAGTTCTTCCAGTTGCCTGACTATGAAATTGGCCATTTCTGCGTAAATAGAAATTGTCAGCAGTTTTATCGGCGGTAAACCCTTTCCATCCGGGAAACCTGCTTCCTTTAATAATTGCCTGCTTTTGTCAGGGTCATAGTGGTAACCTTTTACTCCCATTGAATCAAAAGAAGGTAATCCCAATGGCACAAAACCTGATTCAGCGGGCGTACCCAGTGAATTTCGCAAATAGAGGATCATCTTTCGCCGGTCAAATCCGTAGTTGATCGCCTGCCTGATCTTTTTTAAGCGAAAGGGAGATTGTTTAACGAGTTCATTCGCCGTGTCCGTTAGTATGCCGAAATATTCAACATTTAAATAAGGGTTGGCCTGCAATACGATCTTTCCCTCCCATTCTTTTTTCAGCACCCCTTTCTTGGTAAGCACCTCGTCTTTGAATGAGGCATCTATATCATTGATAAAATCCAGTTGCTTTTGACGGAAAAGTAAGAATTCGGTAGCCTTGCTGTCGTAGAAAGTGATCTTTATTCCATCAAGGTAGGGCAACCGAGTGCCGGCACTATCTCTTTCAAAATAATTTTCATTTTTTGCAAGCACCAATGCCTGCCCTTCTTCCCAGGCGACAAAACGAAAGGGTCCTGAACCTACAGGATGACGGCGAAAATCATTCCCATATTTTTCGATTGCTTCTTTAGGCACCACCGAACAATATTGCATGGAGAGTATACCTAAAATGGGGTTGTAAGGCCGTTGTAGTTTTAACTGGAAGGTCGTATCGTCGATCGCCGTGAATGGTTTTGTCGAATCAACCTTGTTGTTAAATATCCAGGCGCCGGGACTTGCAGTCTGTTTATCCATGATCCGTGCAAGGCTATACTCAACATCCGCGGCAACCAATCTCCGGCCCTTACCATCCGGAAAAGCGGCATCATTATGAAAAAAGACATCATCGCGTAGATAGAATGTGAATGTTAACCGGTCTTCTGAAATCGTCCAGCGACGGGCTAGCGAAGGAATGATGTGAAGACTATCGTCCGTCTGTACCAATGTATTGAACAACTGGTGGGCCGGCCACATCGTCGATTGATTTTTCGCGAATGCCGGGTCCAACGAGGCTATTCCAGTCTGCTCATTGTAATGAAATATCTTTTTATCGCTGTTCTTCTTACTTTGACATCCACAGGCGAGGACAACCAACAATGATCCAATAATTAACCGCGCATCGGTGAATAACCGGGAGGCTTTTCCCGGTCCGTCCTTGCGGGAGCGGCCTTGCTGGCACAGGAAAGCAAACTGATTTCTTTTAACAGGCATATTCCAAATGAACGATTAAATTTACAATTCAAATACATTCAACGTGAAATACTTTTGGAGAGCAATTGGAATATTTTTCTTCCTGTTGGCAGGCAAATTCTCAGAAGCTCAATATACACACCAGGATACTTTGAGAGGAACGATCGGCCCTGAAAGATCCTGGTGGGATGTGTTACATTATGATATTTCTGTCACTCCCGATTACAACAACAAAACCATCACCGGTCGCACGACCATTCAATATAAGGTCTTACCCAACCAGAAATCCGATTACCTCCAAATCGATTTACAGCAGCCATTAAAAATTGATACGCTGTTCTATGATGAAAAGCTATACATCAACTACCCCGGTAAACCCTACTATAACGAGGGCAATGTATGGCATATTCCCCTACCGAAAGCAGCTGTGAATAGCATTCACTCGATATCCATTGCTTATCACGGAAATCCCAGGATAGCGGTGAGAGCACCC
Source organism: Chitinophagaceae bacterium (assembly GCA_035694045.1). Classification (GTDB taxonomy): domain Bacteria; phylum Bacteroidota; class Bacteroidia; order Chitinophagales; family Chitinophagaceae; genus VBAT01. The sequence goes on along the minus strand of DASSFT010000095.1, from coordinate 1,663 downwards.
TGGGACGGCGGCTGGATATTTACCAGGGACGAAAAAGGCCGGCCCTGGATGACGGTGGCCTGCCAGGGACTCGGTGCCAGTGTATGGTATCCCTGCAAGGATCACCAGAGTGATGAGCCTGACAACGGTGCTACGCTTTCAATAACAGTCGTCGATTCACTCGTAGCAGTTGGGAATGGAAGGCTAAAAAATAAAATATCAGGAAATGGGATGACGACCTGGTCCTGGGAAGTAAAGAACCCGATCAATAGTTACAATATTGTACCGTACATCGGCAAATATGTAAATTTCACCGATACCCTGATGGGTGAGAAAGGAAACCTGGATTGCAGTTATTGGGTGCTCGACTACAATCTTGACAAAGCCAAAAAACAGTTTGGACGGGACGTAAAACCCATGTTACATTGTTTTGAATACTGGTTTGGCCCCTACCCTTTTTATGAAGACAGTTATAAGCTGGTAGAATCTTCACATCTTGGCATGGAACACCAGAGCGCGACGGCCTATGGCAACCACTATGTCAATGGTTATTATTCCGGAGGGAACGGTTTTGACCTTTCGGGCAGCGGCTGGGGCATGAAATGGGACTATATTATCGTACATGAAAGCGGGCATGAATGGTTTGCCAATAATATTACTACCAACGATATAGCTGACATGTGGGTGCATGAAGGTTTTACCGATTATTCAGAACCATTATTCGTGGAATGTCAATACGGCAAAAAGGCCGCTGATGAATATTGCCAGGGATTGCGCCGGAATATCCAGAACGACGTGCCGGTGATCGGTCCTTATGGTGTCAACAAGGAAGGCAGCGGTGATATGTATGCCAAGGGTGCGAATATGTTGCACACGATCCGCCAGGTAATCAACGATGATGAAAAATTCAGGCAGATATTACGCGGGTTAAATAAAGATTTTTATCATAAGACCGTAGATTCACGGGATGTAGAAAGGTATATGAGTGAAAAATCCGGAATAGATCTTTCAAAAATATTCGACCAGTACCTGCGTACGGTACGGGTACCGGTACTGGAATATAAAATGGATGGGAAGAAATTAAGCTACCGCTGGACGAATTGCGTTGATGGCTTCAATCTGCCGGTGCAGATTGGCACAGCGCCTGGATTTTGGCTTAAGCCCACCCTTTCCTGGCAGGAAACTGAATTACCCTCAAATTATTCAATAGAAGACATAAACAAGAACTTTTACATCACAGTAAAAAAAGCGCGGTAATCAAAGAGTAAAGTTTCTGGTCACAACTGGCCACTCACCATTCACCATAACATGAGCACCATTCGCAAGCAAAGCATCATTTCATCGGTGGTTATTTATATTGGCTTTGCTATTGGTATTGTCAATACCTATTTCTTTACCAAGCAGGGTTTGTTTGAAGGAGAACAATATGGGCTGACCACGATCTTTGTGGCTATTGCATCCATGATGATGGCCTTTGCTGCCCTGGCGATGCCTTCTTACATACTTAAATATTATCCTTACTACAAGGACCATTTACCGCCCCGGAAAAACGATATGATCACCTGGGCACTGCTTGTAGGTACAATAGGCTTTATCCTGGTCATCGTAGCGGGACTGGTTCTCAAACACGTCATCATCCGCAAATTCAGTGAAAACTCGGCCCAGCTTGTACATTATTATTACT
>DASSFT010000094.1:0-2460 GCA_035694045.1 Chitinophagaceae bacterium | reverse complement strand
GGCATTGTAGGTATATTCGAGAACACCCATATCTTCCTCAACGCCGTTTACCACTTTATTCATGATCATACTGTAAATTCCTTCTTTTCCCGTCTTTGAAATATGATACACGGCTATTTCATCATGGCAGGGAGAGCTTTTGATTTGACAAATAGATGTGCCTTTCCATGTACCGGTAGGCAGGGTATCGTTAAACGATGCAAAGACTGCCTGGAAACTGAGAATGGAAATTACAATTGCAAGGAACTGCTTTCTTTTCATGACAGTAAGTTTAATGCGTTCTTGCAATTTACCTTAATTTAAAAATGGAGTATTGGGGACTTAGTAAGCGGTAAAGCAGCATAATTGCCTTTCAGAAAAGCCTGGTGACTGTCGAATAAACCGGTCACGAAGATTTCTCTCACTTCGTGCTGATGATCCCGATATCGATCAGCCAATCTTTTAATCGCAAATACCATCCCGCTACTGCGCCTTTGGTGGTTGATCTCATACCAAAGCCATGCCCTGCATTTGAATAAATATGTAGTTCTGCCGGTATGCCGGCCTGTTTATACTTTAGGAACAGTTCCGCCATTCCTGTGGTAATATCGTCGCGATCCTGGTAACCGCCGACGACAAATAGTGGCGGTGAATCTTTTCCAACAGTAAATCGTGAAGAGTTAGCTGGATAGATCAATGCCTGGAATGCCGGGCGTGATGATTGCTTTTCTACATCATTTGATCCGGCGGCATTTGCATATCTAAACCTCATAGCTGATAATGCAGCCACTTCTCCACCTGCTGAAAAACCCATTACTCCTACTTTAGCCGTATCAATTTTCCATTCCGCGGCTTTGCTTTTCACTAGTTGTATGGCCCGTTGGATATCTGCCAGTTCATCCCCATCAATTGTATAAGTTGAACTATCCTGTTTCGACAACCGGTATTTCAATACAAAAGCAGCCACTCCCTGGTCGCTGAGCCATTTAGCCACGTTATAACCTTCATGATCGATCCATAATTCACGATGACCTCCACCGGGCGCAATGATGATAGCGGCCCGTGTATTGTTTTCCTTTTTAGGAAGATAAGGCGTGATAGATGGGATATGAATATTGGTGACAACATGATCACCCGTTTCCGCAACCCTTATTCTCTCTTCTCCAGTTTTATGGGCCTGGCCCGGCACTCCTTCCGGCCATAAAAGGATCTCTTTATTAGTTTGTGCAAGCAAAAAATTTGATAGCATCACAAATAGTAATACGCTGGTAACGATTTTCCACCTGATCATAATTATGGTTATTAATGATTTCATTATGATGAATCAAACTACTTGTACGCCGGGTTCAGCCATTTCTCCGCAGGAAGGTATTTGCTGCCGCTGGCCCATTTGATTCCCCGCTTGAGCATTTCAATGGCATCGGGTACAGAAGTTAGGTGATCGACATTATGGCCAACTGAAGTATAAAATATTCGGCCTTTACCATACATTTTTTTCCAGGTGACTGGCATCACACAGCCATCGATCCATGAATCGACTTTCCCGTTGAATGTCGTCGTGGCGAGAACCTTTGTATTGGGATCAACATGCATGTAGTACTGTTCGCTGTGCATGGCAAAATCCTTGAGCCCTTTTGTAACCTCATCGCTATGGTTGGTTATGTTCACCGTGTAATCGATCACACCGCCCGGATGAGCCACCCACTGACCACCGGTCATAAACTGGTATTCGGTATTGTTGCGAAAAGCGTCGCACATGCCGCCATGCCAGCCAGCCATACCTGTCCCATTGCTCCTGATGGCATCTAGTAATCCCTTCTCCTGTTCATTGGTTATTTGCGACATGGTGAATATCTGCATCACCAGGTCGATATTGTCCATCGTCGCTTTATCTGCATAAACGTCCAACTTATCACGCACCAATACATCGGCGCCTTCTTCCTTTAACCAGGCTGTCATGTAATCCCTGTATTTTTCCGGCTCATGTCCTGGCCACCCGCCATATGTAAAAAGAATTTTTCTACCTTTTAGAGAAGGCAGTTCGACAGTTTCCTTTTCTTCCTGTTCCTGGCTGTTGACTGCAAATGGCAATAACGCAGCAGAGCCCAATGCGAGTGCTCTTGATAAAAATGACCGGCGATTGTTTTTATACATAGTGGATGCATTAATGAACTAAGATAATGGTTTTTATGAAGCAGATAACGACGACATCATGCCCATTTAAAAAGACTAAGCTTTGGACTATTTCCAATTGGATTTTTGTTTTTTTAGAAAAAATCGTAGTTTAGGTTTATCCACTAAACCTTAACACCATGATCTACCACAGCACCTCCCTCCATTCAACTCCATTTCCTTTTATCCTCAGAATAAGTTGACTGCTCCAAGCAAATGCCAATAATTTCAAGCCATCTAAATAAAAACCAAAATGATCTACTTCGGATATTTTATTATCACATTGATAATTTTGCTAATTTTTGCTAC
>DASSFT010000093.1:0-5808 GCA_035694045.1 Chitinophagaceae bacterium | reverse complement strand
GGTATCAAGGATTTTGGATATGCTACCGATAATGCAGGCTGGACAAGCAGCGACAGGCCTGTATTGAGATGGTCACCAGATTCGAAAAAAATCGCTACGTTCAAACAGGACCAGCGGAATGTGGGAGATATGTACCTTACTACTACTAATGTTGGTCACCCCACCCTGAAAGCATGGAAGTATCCTTTGCCTGGAGATAAGGAGATCCCAATGATCCATCGTTGCATCATCAATATTGATGAACCCAGGGTAGTCATGCTGAATGTTCAGCCCGACCCGCATCGTGCTTCGCTGAGCGACGATATCTCCAGCAGCGGCACTTTTGATGATGTGGATTGGAACGCTGATGGTACCGAGCTGGCATTTCTCTCCACCTCGCGCGATCATAAAAATGAAAGAATGCGCATTGCCAATGCACTGACGGGAGACGTGCGAGAAGTCTTTGAAGAAACAGTATCCACACAGTATGAATCCGGGCAGGGAGCTATCAACTGGCGTTATTTGCCAATGACCAAAGAGTTTATCTGGTATTCGGAACGCGACGACTGGGGACATTTGTATTTATATGATGCGACTACAGGAAAACTAAAGAACCAGATCACGAAAGGCAACTGGGTTGTGACACGCATGGTGAGAGTAGATGAAAAAAGCCGTATCATCTATTTTATCGCAAATGGATTGCAGCCCGAAAATCCTTATTTCAGCGAGCTTTGCAGGATTGGTTTTGATGGAAAGAATTTCACAGTATTAACACCGGAAGCCGGTACTCACCAGGTGAGCTGGTCACCTTCGGAAAATTATTTTATTGACACTTATTCAAAACCGGATCTGCCTTCCATATCGGTATTGCGTGATAAGAACGGGAAGAAAATTGTCGAGCTGGAAAGAACGGATATATCCAGGCTAAAAGCAAATGGTTGGAAACCGCCCATCCCTGTTACCCTAAAAGCACATGATGGTAAAACGGATATTTATGGTTTGGTATTTACACCGACGAATCTCGATCCCACTAAAAAATATCCTGTAATTGATTATATCTATCCCGGGCCGCAGGGTGGAAGCGTCAACAGTTGGGCATTCTCGGCGGGAAGAGGTGATCACCAGGCACTGGCTGAACTGGGATTTGTGGTCGTACTCATTGAAGGCACCAGCAATCCCGACCGTAACAAAAGTTTTCATGACATGTATTATCCCAATATGAGTGAAAACACATTGCCCGACCAGATTACCGGCATCCGCCAGTTATCTCAAAGGTATCCTTACATGGATACAGGCCGCATTGGCATTTGGGGTCACTCCGGTGGTGGCTTTGCTACAGCGGCAGCTATGTTCCGCTATCCAGATTTTTTCAAAGTAGGTATTTCCGAATCTGGCAACCATGATAACCGCAACTATGAAGATGATTGGGGTGAGCGATATATCGGGTTATTGACAAAAGGGCCGGATGGCAAAGACAATTATGAAGCACAGGCAAACCAGGTTTATGCGAAAAACCTCAAAGGGAAGCTGATGTTGGCGCACGGACTGATGGATAACAATGTTCCTCCTTATAATACAATGCTGGTGATCGATGCGCTGACAAAAGCCAATAAAGATTATGACCTGGTTGTATTTCCCAATGCTCAACATGGCTATGGAACTTACTCGCCCTACATGATGCGCAGACGGTGGGATTATTTTGTAAAGAACCTGTTGGGCAAAGAGCCTCCGAAGGAATTTCAGTTGGAAACGAAAACTGATCCAAGAAATGGGGGACAGCAGCTTGGGTTCTAATAGTGACGGCTGAATAATAAAAGATATTATTATCTTCAGTCATGCGAAGATTTATCCTGATACCGGTCTGGGTTTTTCTGCATACCTGCATAGTTGCACAAAACATTGTTCATCTCGATGGCAGCATGGTCACGGCGAAGAAATTGGACAACAAGATCAATCAACTGATGAAGGACGCGTCTGTAACCGGGATGGCCATCACCGTATTCAACGACAACAAACCTGTCTACCAAAAAGTATTTGGTTACAAGAACAATGAAACAAAGGCTCCACTGCAACTCAACACCAATATTTATGGCGCTTCATTGAGCAAGGCGGTTTTTGCTGTACTGGTATTGAAACTCGTGGAGGAAAAGGTGATCGGTTTGGATACGCCACTGCAGGATTATCTCCCTAAGCCGGTATATGAATATGGTAAAGGCACGAGCTGGAACCAGGATTTTACTTCCTTAAAGGAAGAAGGATTGTATAAGAAAATAACGGCCCGGCATTGTCTAAGTCATTCCACGGGTTTTGCCAACTGGCGTTGGTTTGAGTCCGACCAGAAGCTCCATATTCATTTTGAACCGGGAACACAATACAGTTATTCGGGTGAAGGATTATGTTACCTGCAATTTGTAATTGAAAAACACACCGGCAAAACACTAAATGAGCTGATGCAGGAAAAATTATTCGGTCCGCTGGGTATAAAGCATTCATCGTACACCTGGGAGCAGGCCTATGAAGCCGACTATAGTTTGGGTCATGATAAGACTGGCAAGGCTTATCCGAAAGATAAGGACAATGCACCCCGTTCCGCCAGCACGCTTGAGACGACAGCCGGTGATTATACTCTCTTTACAGCGGCAGTTTTGCAAAAGAAGATCCTGGCGCCTGCCATATATGACAGCTTATTCAGGCAGCAATTGCGTTTACGTAGCCGGTACCAGATGGCCGCGGAATCCTGGAAAGATAGCGTAGCTGATAATGACGCCATCCACCTGGGTTATGCATTGGGCTGGGGGCGATTGCAAACGCCCTATGGTTTTGGCGTATTCAAAGAAGGGCATGGCGATGGTTTTCAGCATTACACCATTCTTTTCCCGGAAAAAAAAATGGGTATTGTTATCCTGACAAACAGTGATAACGGGGAAAGTATTTTCAAAGAATTATTGGAGTTTGCCATCGGGGATATTTATACGCCATGGAAATGGCAGGGTTATATACCCTATAATCAAAAGAACGATTAGCATTTTGTGTGGTGTCTCATCCGATAGCTATCGGATTTGAAAATAAATCTCATCCTGCAATAGAAAAATTGCCACGGATACACGGATTGTTTCCTTTTTTTTTCCGTGAATCCGTGGCAAATCCTGTTTTTTTGTGCTGACTGTTTAAGCCAGCAAAACTGCTTTAATACAATTATCCAGCTTCCTGTCAAATACATCATAGGCTTTTGGACCGTCGGCCAATGGAAAGGCATGCGTAATGATATCTTCGATTGCGTAACGTTGAGCTAATTCTTCCTTCAACAACTTTTCTGCATAGTAATGGGCAGGGCAACGACCGCTTTTGTAGTTAAGATTTTTATCATAGGCTTCGCCGGGGGAAAATGCAAAATACTTAGCTGTATGAACACCCACTGAGGATATCGTTCCACCGGGCCGAAGCAAATCAATGGCCAGCTTCAATGTTTGTTCACTTCCCACTACTTCCATCACAGCATCTGCTCCACGACCTCGTGTAGCGTTGAGAATTTCTTCCTTGCTGTCAGGCAACGATGCATTCAAAGGTATAGCACCGAACTGTTTTGCTTTGGATAATCGTTCAGGTATGGTATCAATCGCAAATAACAATTCCGCGCCCAAATGTTTTGCAGCGATGATGGTCATTAATCCGACCGGGCCACAGCCGATCACGGCATAAACACTGCCAGGCTTTATACCTGCGTTGTCAGCACAGAAATAGCCGGTAGAAAAAACATCACCTAGCAATAATCCTTTTTTTTCATCGAGATCGCTGCTCAGGGATAGGAGAGTAGTGTCTGCCATCGGAACCCTGACATACCCGGCCTGCGCTCCATGCAGGCCATTACCGTTCTCTACCCAGCCAAACAGCTTTCCTTTTTCACAACGGCAGGTAAGACCAATAAGGCAATAGAAACATTCACCGCAAGAAGTGGTAAATGGACTCAGGACCCTTGAACCTTTTTTAAACTTTTTTACTTCAATGCCAGTTTCCTCAACAATGCCGACAAATTCATGTCCCATCACCGTTCCATGGTCCAAACCCGATTCTCTCCCGTGATACACATGAAGATCGGAACCACAGATACCGGCCATAGTAATTTTAACGATGGCATCGGTGGGTTGAACTAAAATAGGATCGGCAACAGTGTTGTATTCAATTTTTTCTTTTCCAGCGAAAGTGAGGGCGTGCATGATGTGAAGGTACTGATTGCATCCCGATACGTGCCCGGCAGCCGGGTGATGTTCAGCCTATGCTTTTCTCTTTCAAAAACTCTTCCAATCTTTTCTTTTGTCTTAGATGATGCCGCATATGCATTTCAGCAAACTGTAACCATTCACCAGCAGAAAAATAGCCAAGCCCAAAATGTTTTGTTTTGGAGCTGCCTGGATTTTTTTCAACATGAGCCGCTACTTCTGCAAACCTTTTCTGTAGATCAATTAATCCATTCAGGATTTGTTCTTTATCGACAGGCTGTGGTGTCTTCGCATTCGAAGGCGGACCTTCAAGGAGGAGATCTGGAAAATCATTGTCGCTAAACATTTTTTCAGCGGCCGGGAATTTTTTGCCGTGAATATTATCGTTGCCTGATGTACAGGTTTCTGCTTCCTTCAGGAAATAACCGGTGGCTTCCGTCAAATGAAGGTAGAGCTGTCCCAGCGACCATCCCGCATCCGGTTTTACTAATAGCTGGCTTAAACTGTACCGGTCCAGTTCTTTTATCCATCCCTCGAGAAGGCGATTAAAAGATTCAACGGGCATTGAAAGATGCTTTATTATTTATTCAAAAAATCTTCGACAACGGTCACTGTCAGTTCATGAATTTTACTACCTGCATCAGGAACTTCCGCCGCACCCATATAAGCCCCATGCATGGCCGGGAATATCATCAATCTAGCGTTTGGAATAAGTTTAGACATCACAACTGCATGCTCGGTGCTAACAACATCCCGGTCGCCGCTAATGATCAGCGTTGGCGCTTTTATAGAACGCATCAGTTCGTCACTCCAGTCCCTGAATTGGAGCATGCGCTCCCTGTCTTTATTGAACATGGTCAATAAAGCGTTGCTATCCGGGTTGATTTTAAGGAAAGCGTTTCTTAAAGCCTCAGGCATATCGTTTAGTGTAGCCAGTTTCATCCCTTCAAAAAACCTGGCAGGAAATGCTTCGCGTTTATAGAATGTTGAAGCCAGGACCAGTTTGTTGACGATTTCCGGATGACGGGTTGCAATTTGTATAGCTGTATTTCCTCCATTGCTGAAACCAAAAATGGAAGCTTTCGGAATTTGAAGGTTGTGTAGCAAGCTTGCAACATCATCGGCGTCCTGTTCAAAGCTCTCCGGCGTATTCCTGTCGCCGGTATGTCCATGTGCCTGTAGTTCGACAGCAATTACCTTGTGTTCCCGGGCCAGCAAGGGTATCACTTTACCGAAGGTCGTCCCGAGAGTAGACCCACCTCCATGGATCAGGACCAGGTAATCGCCCTTGTCGCCATGCAACTCGTAATACATTTTTATACCGTTCACATCCGAATAGCCGCTTTTGAAGTAAAGAGTGTCATTCGTTGACATATCAGATCCGTTTTTGTTTTCAGATTTATGGTTGTGGGTGCAGGAAGCCAGGGATAGAGCAGCAAAAGCTGAAAGAAGAATTTGTTTCATTTCATAGTTATTCTTGAATGAAGTTATATCAAATTGGAAAACCATCCTTTTTAGGTTTTAAAAGAATGATTTTTATTTGGGATACATTTTTTCTGAGAGGCCAAGAAGATGTGAAATTGCTTTTTTGCAAATAGGGATCTTTATTTAC
>DASSFT010000092.1:0-3261 GCA_035694045.1 Chitinophagaceae bacterium | reverse complement strand
CACTGCTCGATATGATACTGATGAAAATGGGCGTCAGTGAGTTCCTGTATTTTGAAACTATACCGCCCAAAGTAACCATCAATGAGTACATTGACCTGGCCAAAGATTATAGCACGCAGCAAAGCGGGCAGTTTGTAAATGGGATACTCGATAATATCCACAAAGAATTGGTTCAGCAAGGCAAAATGCAGAAAGTGGAATATAAAAAAACAGACAAGCTGAAGAGTTGATTGCTACCGGGAAGTTGTGGTCTATATTGGAGATAAATAAACCTCAAACCTGGTCATTCCCCTCCGCGATTAAACTTGTTCACCTATCAACTAACCTGTACATTTGCATCCCGGAAGTTACCCTGACTTAAACACTATGTGATGAAATACGTTTTGATCCTTATGATGGCAGCTGTCGGCATTGCGGGTTGCCAGACAACCGACAATAAGAGCAAACTCACCGAGACTCAGGTGAAGAGTGCTATGGATGATTCTACCAATTTCACAACTGTTGAATGGCTGGATTCAACCTATCGCAATTATGGAAAGGTAAAGGAAGGTGAGATACTGGAAGTTTCCTTTCATTTTAAAAATACCGGAAACCATAATCTCATCGTTGCGGATGTAAGACCGGGATGTGGCTGCACCGACCCGGAAAAACCGCAGGAACCGATCCCACCTGGAAAAGAAGGTGTGATCAAGGCAAAATTCAATAGCAAAGGGATTCATGGTGAAGCCAGGAAATTCATCACCGTTACAGCTAATACCAAACCTTCTAAAACAACGGAACTGGCTTTCAGTACCGAAGTGACGCAATAAGATTCAACCACGGGCCACATCTAAAATTAAATTAAACATGAAGAAATCAGTTTTCGCTTATCTCACGACAATAATAATTGCATTTGTTTTTTCGGGATGTTTGCCGCCGCAACAAACAACCAACGGCAAAAGCCAACAATCGCAAGGACCTTTTGGTAGCATGACCACGTTGGTCTTCCTCGCAGGTATGATCCTGGTATTCTGGCTATTCTTTATTCGTCCCCAGGCTAAACGTGCCAAAGAACAAAAGAAATTTATCGACGATCTCCAGAGAGGAAGCAAGATCGTAACTATTGCAGGTATTCATGGCATCATCAATAAAGTGAATGATGACGGCACACTGAATATTGAAGTTAGTCCAGGCAGCTATCTTAAAATTGAAAGAAGCGCCATTAGCAAAGAGTGGACTGCCGCAATAAACAAACCGGCCGGCACAGACAAAAAATAATAAGAGAATATAAAATTTTTAAATCCGAAATTCGAAGATCGAAAGCTCGTCCCGATAGTCCTGAGCGAAGCGAAGGATCGGGATTAATTTTTGGGGTTTTGCACCTCTTATTTCAGATTTATGCTAAAAATTGGATTGACCGGCGGTATCGGCAGCGGTAAGAGCACTGTTGCCAGGATCTTCGAAACGCTTGGCATTCCCGTTTACTATGCTGATGACGCCGCACGACGCATCATGAACACCGATAAAGAGCTGAAGGCGGTTCTTGTAAAGCATTTCGGCGAAGAAACTTACCAGGAAGACCGGCTTAACAGGACTTATCTTGCTTCTGTTGTCTTTAACAACAAAGAAAAGCTCGATCTGCTGAACTCCCTCACCCACCCTGCTACCATCCGCGATGCCAACCGGTGGATACAGGAACAAACTTCTCCCTATATCATCAAAGAAGCAGCCCTGCTGTTTGAAAGCGGTGCTGATAAATTCCTGGATCAGGTTATCGGCGTAGAAGCTCCGTTGGAGCTAAGGATCAGCAGGACCATGGAGCGTGACAAGATCACGAGGGAAGAGGTCATGCTAAGGATGAACCGGCAGATGAACGAAGAAGAAAAAATAAAACGTTGCGATTTTATCGTCCATAACGACGAACGCCAGATGGTTATCCCCCAGGTGTTGAAGCTGCATGAGCAGTTTAAGCGATCAGGCCGCTTCGTTTAGTTGCAAATTAACTGGTTTTGGCGCGGCCTGATCGATACTACCGCAGTTTCGCAAGTGCTTCCTTGATACGCTTAAACCCTTCTTCAATTTTTTCCATGCTGTTGGCGAAAGAGAAACGGACGCATTTTGGCTCGCCGAAAGCATCTCCCATTACAGAAGAAACGTGAGCGGTATTTAAAAGGTACATACAAAGATCATTGGCATTGTTGATGGTTGTTTGCCCATCTGTTTTGCCGAAATAATAACTTATGTCGGGGAAGATATAGAATGCTCCATCCGGTTCTGCGCATTTCATACCCGGGGTTTCTTTTACCAATTCGAGTACTCTTTTTCTACGGCGTGTAAATTCCTTTACCATTTCATGGGTTGGCCTGAGGTCTGTTGTCAATGCAACAATAGCGGCTCTTTGTGCAATAGTATTGGCCCCACTGGTAAACTGCCCCTGCAATTTTTCACAGGCTTTCGCTATGTCCGCGTTCGCTGCTATGTATCCAAGTCGCCAGCCAGTCATTGCAAAACCCTTACTCAACCCGTTTACAATGATCACCCGTTCCTTCATTCCATCCAAACTGGCGATACTTTCATGCTTGCTTACGAAGTTGATATACTCATATATCTCGTCTGAGATAATAAATACCTGGGGATATTTCCTGAAAACAGCAGCCAGTGCTTCCAGCTCGTCCTTACTATATACCGAACCAGAAGGATTGCAGGGCGAAGAGAAGAGGAAAACTTTTGATCTTTCTGTTATAGCTTCTTCCAGTTCGGCAGCGGAGATTTTAAACTTATTCTCCATTGTCGTGCTCAGGATTACGGGCACACCCCTTGCCATCTTCACAAGTTCAGAATACGTCACCCAGAACGGCGCGGGAATGATCACTTCATCTCCTTCATCCACCAATGCAAAAATGATATTGGCGAGGCTCTGTTTGGCGCCGGTCGAGATCACAATGTTTTCGGGTTTGTAATCCAGATCATTGTCTCTTTTAAATTTTGTGCAAACAGCAGCCCGCAGGTCAGGATAACCTGCAACCGGAGGGTAATGGCTCCAGTTATCATCGATAGCTTTCTTGGCGGCGTCCTTGATATGCTGGGGAGTATCAAAATCAGGTTCGCCCAGGCTGAGATCGATCACATCGATTCCCCTGGCGCGCAATTCACGGCCCAGTTTTGCCATTTTTAAGGTTTCCGGTTCCGCAAAACGATCGAGTAATGAAGATAACTGCATAGCTTCTGCTGTTAGTTGCATCGTAGATTGTTTGTTTGAAGGCAAATTTACTGACTGTATTG
>DASSFT010000091.1:0-3806 GCA_035694045.1 Chitinophagaceae bacterium | reverse complement strand
GCCTGGGGACTATATGGATTTACCGTCATGTACCGCGAAACCAAAGACAAAAAATACCTGGAGCAGGCAATACACATCGCGAATTTCCTTTTGCATCATCCCAATCTCCCGAAAGACAAGATACCCTACTGGGATTTCAATGCACCGGGTATACCTGACGTGCTGCGGGATGCATCCGCTGCAGCCATCATGGCATCCTCCCTGATCGAACTGGGCGGGTACGTGGATAAAAAAAATGCCAAAGAATACAGGAGCGCCGCTGAATCCATGCTCAGGACTTTATCCAATGAGCATTATAGGGCGGCTGCCGGCACCAATGGAGGATTTATCATCCAGCACGGAGTCGGGCATATGCCGAATAAAACAGAAGTAGACGTACCGCTTAGTTATGCCGACTATTATTTTGTGGAAGCGATGATACGGTATAAGCATCTTGCAGGGTTAAAATGAAGCGGGAGTGGTGAGTAGTAAGTGATGAGTGATTGAACCGCCTTACAGGACAGGATACTTGAACTGAAATAAGTTCCGGGCAAATACGCCTGGGGAAAAGATTGGACACTGGTAGCCGACAATGCTTTACCGGCATAATTCATAACAATTTCTTTGTACGCGGCATCACATTTGTACTAGGAAGACAAACAAACTTTGTATGAAAAGGATCTTTTTATTGATAGCTATCGGTTTTTCCGTCTTTGCTTTTCAATCATGTAATAATGATCAGAAAGAGAAAGACGAGAATAAAAAGGAAATCGGCAGCGACACTGTACCGGAAGCTGTTAAATCGGCATTCAGTTCAAAATACTCAGCAGCCCAGGATGTAAAATGGGAAGATGCGCACGAGAATAACCAGCAGACCTACAAAGCCAAGTTTATGATCGGCGAGAAAAAGATGAAGGCGGAGTTCAGTACCAACGGGGAATTTATAAAGGAAAGTAGCGACTAAAAAATCTCACGCTACACCCAAAAAGCAGTTATGAAAGTGGTGCATAGTAAAACAAAGACACATCTTTCAAAGGCCGAATTGTTTAATGAAGCAAAGGAAGCGGAAGCTTCTGAAGACTGGAAAACAGCCGGGGCTCATTACCAGGAGATCATTAAAATAGACCCGCACAATGAAGCTGCATATAACCGCCTGATGATCGTTTATCGCAAGCAAAAAGAATGGAACAAAGAATTGCAACTTGTAAAGAAGGCTATTGCAGGATGGGAAGATCTGTATAATAGAACTGCCAAACAGCGGAATAGTAAATTGTCCCGGCTAAGCAATTCCTTTCTTAAAGTTGCCGGGCTTGCCGATAAAAAAGGAAAGCCGCTTTACCAACCCGGCCCGCTGGCCAAATGGAAAAAAAGAAGAGCCACCCTCGAAAAAAAAGCCGGGAAAAATTAAAATGTTGATCGACACTTGTTTCGGACAAAACGGATTTCAATAAGCTTTCACGGATTTATAAAAACAGGCCAACGAAACCTGTTCCTCCCGCACTCCCGCAGTATTTTTGCCAACCCTTTTCGTCTTTCTTTCGATTAGTTTATTAACCACCTTGTAAGCTACTCAATTCTCTTCCCGTAAAAATCCGGTATCCTGGTAATCTCTTTTGCTGACCGGGCTCAGCATCATTTATTAAAACATTCACAATGAAAAAATATTTACGTTCGCTGCTTGCCGGCTACCTTCTTCTTCCCTTTTTCGTATTAGCACAAAACCCTATCCCCTTTGATGGATGCCCAGGTGTATCCGTAGCGATCACGAGACCGGGATTTAATGCTAATCTTGTTCCTCACCAGATTTATTTTATAGATGATACGACCGGAGCTGTTACTCCTACCGGTGACCCGATCGATTTGCAGATAAATGCATTCGGGCTCAATAATGAGGATGGTTTTTTATATGGCATGTATCAAACTTTCAATGTAGCCAATCCTTTTTTAGCCCGCGTTGGAAAAAATGGGAAATATAAAGCTGTTGGAACCATACTGGCTCCGCAGGTGGGACCATTTAGAGTAGGTATTGTAAATACCGCTGCAGGTACGATGGACGATAAGGATAATTTTTATTTTACCGCCATCGTGGTGAACCTGCAAAATGTGTTGCAGCCGCCGGATATTTATGTAGGTAAGATCCGGGAAATATCACATTTGCAGCCGGGGAATAACCCGCTCAATGTGACTTATAAAAAGATTGCGCCGGGAACTTGCATTCTTGAATTACTGAATGCCCTGCAAAACCCGCTTACAGGCATATTGCAGGATATAGCCTATAATACTTCCAATGGGTTTATTTATACTTTCCTGCCTGGCATTGGGGGTGCTAATGGAAAAATTGCCTGGTTCAACCCCGGCAGTTCAGCCCCGGTTTTCAATTGTATCAATCCACCAGCGCCTAATCCTGCAACTGCTGACCTTTCGGGTTTATTCTTTGCTGCGGATACTTCGCTGAATATTTTGACTACTGACGGGAAATATTATAAAGGCGATGTACAAACCGGTGCCATCATGCTGGTGACTCAAACGACGCTTCCTTTACTCAGTGGTAATTTGAGAGGTGATATGGCTTCGTGTGTGGGTAAAAAGAAATTGCATCCGTTCCAGGGATGTCCCGGGTTAGCCCTGGCCATCACAAGACCGGGTATTAACAATACAGGTGGTCCGCACCATATCTATAAGATCAATCCATCGAATGGAAATATCCAGCCCATGGGCCATGATATAAATTTGCAGATAAATGCTTTTGGATTAAACAGGAAAGACGGATTCCTTTATGGTATGCATGAAGTAGCTGATGTATTTGCCCCAACGCTGGCAAGGGTTGATAGCAGTGGAGATTATATAGATATCGGGATCATTCCTGTGCCTTCTGCAAATGGTAGCCGGAAAGGCGTGATCAACACAGCTGCAGCAACCATGGATGGAGATGACAATTATTATTTTACTGCAATAGTGGTAGATACGTTGCATTTGACTGATCTGCCTAAATTATACCTCGGCACTATCAAGGATGTATCCAGGCTCGACGAAGGAGACCAGATAGAGGTCAATTACAAAAGGGTACGCCTGGGCACATGCATAGATGAGATTCTGTCATCTCTTTCCAATCCTGCGAATGGCTTGCTGCAGGATATTGTTTATAACCCGGATGACGGAAAAATATATACTTACATTCAAAGCGGTGTGTCTCCCACACCCGGTAAACTGGCTCGGTTTAGCAAGAACCGGGGCGACTTAAGTTTGAATTGTATCAATCCCAATAGCCCGAATGTTGCAACGCAGGATCTGTCTGGCATGCACGCCGGAGACGATGGAAAACTATTTATCCTGACAATTGACGGGAAATACTATAAAGGCAACCCGCACAATGGAGTTGTGACGCTGGTGGCACAAACGAGCCTACCATTGCTCGCTAACAACCTGCGTGGAGATATGGCATCCTGTGTACCGGGCCATCATGGTCATGGTCATGGTGATGGCGACGATGATGATGATGACGATGATGACGACAGAAGCATAGCAGCTGGTGAACCCGTGGTGAAGGTCTGGCCCAACCCAGTAACGGGAAGTGAAGCTATCGTTGATGTGACTGTGCCTGCTCAAACAACTGTCGATATCCAGATTGTTACCGTGGATGGCAATTTAACCAAATCTATTAAGAGAGTATTGGCCGACGGAGATAATCAACTTCGTATTGATGTAAAAGACCTGAAGCATGGAATGTATGGAGTTGTTTTGCGGTTCCCATCGGGAAAAACAAGTACAACTAAATTTATAAGATTATAGGTGATTACAGCCTTGGTTGGGCTTAAGCCCAACCAAGG
>DASSFT010000090.1:0-4045 GCA_035694045.1 Chitinophagaceae bacterium | reverse complement strand
CTGTCTTATTACGCTCATTTTTTTGATTTCCTGTACCAATTCGCAAAGCGACCAGGAGAGAACTGAAACTGAAAAGGCCAAAAAAAATATCAGCAAACGCGATGAAAGCATTACCCGGGCCAACTCATATAGTGACCTCTTTCTTGACACATCCGCGGTCGAAAAATTCATTGATGAGAAAAAAATTCCCGATTCCCTGGGCAATCGTATCCGGAGTTTTTATAATACCCGGAACTTCCAGTTTGCCTGGTTTAGCAGCGACGGGCTGACCGAACAGGCTCGGGGATTCTGGAACCTGCACGATTATGTCACCACTTATGACGCCGATTCTTCGCTTAAGGATAATGTCCTGCAGAAAAAAATGGATAACCTTATTACTGAAGACAACCTGTCGGTGAATGCATCAGATAAATCATATATAAATACTGAGTTGACCCTTACCTCTCATTTTATCCAGTACATACTGCATAATTATGAAAAAGGATACATCAAGCGGAAGGAAATGGAACGATTCATTCCGCGGAAAAAAGAGGACCCTATGCAACTGGCCGATTCGCTGATTAATAAAAAACACAAGGATGACAAGTACTTTGAAGATGTGAAGGCCAGCTATAAGAGTTTGAAAGAAGAACTCAAGCATTATTATACTATCGTTAAGCAGGGAGGATGGCCTCAAATAGGCAAGATCGGTAAATCTTTAAGAAAAGGAGCACAGGCACCGGAAATCGTTCTTGTCAAAAAAAGGCTCCTGGCCAGTGGTGATATGGCGGTAGGCGATTCAACAGACATGTTTAACGATACACTCGAAGTGGCCGTAAAGAATTTCCAGGTCCGGCATGGATACAAACCGACAGGCATCATAAGCGATTCGCTGGTAAAAGATATGAATGTACCGGCTTTGGCCCGGTTGGAACAGATCCTGATGAATATGGAAAGGATGCGCTGGCTGGCCCAGGAAGCAAAGGGCAATCTTATTGTCGTTAATATTCCTGAATTTATGATGCATGTGTTCGAAGGGAACAAGAAAGCATTTGATATGATTGTCGTGGTAGGAAAGGAAGGACACAATACCATGATGTTTAATGGCGACCTGAACCAGGTGGTATTTTGCCCTTACTGGAATGTACCGCCCAGCATCGTAAAAAATGAAATACTTCCCGCAATAGAAAGGAACCCGGGTTACCTGGCTAAAGAAAATATGGAATCAACCGGTAATGAAGGTGGGCTCCCTGTGATCCGGCAAAAGCCAGGCGGAAAGAATGCACTGGGTAAGGTAAAATTCCTGTTCCCCAATAGCTTCAATATTTATTTCCATGACACACCCTCGAAAAGTTTGTTTCAAAAAGATAAAAGAGCTTATAGCCATGGATGTATCCGTTTACAGGAGCCGGTCAAACTTGCTGAATATGTCTTACGCAATCAGCCGGAATGGACCCCTGAAAAAATCGCGGAAGCGATGAGCAAGGATGAACAGAAGTTTGTGAAGGTGAAAGACCCCATCCCGGTTATCATCACTTATTATACGGCCTGGGTAGATGACAACGGGCAGCTCAATTTCAGGGATGATATTTATGGACATGATGCCAGGCTTGCCGGGAAAATGTTTGGCGCAACAAACAGCCTTGCCTCAGCAGCCCGATAAATCTCACGCAATCCCGCAACTATGCGGGACGACGACGCAACGATGATCATGACAGGAGGTAAATTCCGTGTATCCGTGGCAATAGTCTCTCGTAGCGGCGCAATGACCTTATTAAAAAATACACTCACGTTGCGCCTTTGCGCCTTGGCGAGAAATCAATTGGGACACTACTTACAGATTAATTATTTTGCAAGCGCCAGCGACCCCGGCTTGGGGGCTGGCCTACGAACAACACATGCAATTAACTGAAGTAACGACCAAAGAGATAGCCAAAGATTTTATCCGGGTAAATATAGAGATCAACAAAAATGATCCGAACTACATACGCCCGCTTGATAAAGACATCAACGATACATTTGACCCGGCAAAAAACAAAACTTTTCGTTTTGGTGAAGCGACAAGATGGATACTGCGCTCAGACGATGGTAAACTGATCGGGAGGATCGCAGCATTTGTCAATAAAAAATATAAAAACAAAGGTGATGATGTCCCGGTGGGCGGTATTGGATTTTTTGACTGTATCAACGACCAGGCGGCGGCAGATCTATTGTTTGATGTGGCAAAACACTGGCTCCGGCAAAGAGGCATGGAAGCGATGGATGGCCCGATCAATTTCGGCGAAAGAGATCGCTGGTGGGGGTTGATTGTATGGGGTTCCGAACCGCCACTATACTGCATGAATTATAACCAGCACTATTACCAGGCGTTATTCGAAAATTATGGTTTCAGGAATTTCTTCAACCAGATCTGTTTTGCTATAGATGCAAAAACCACGCTGCCGAAAAAATTCTATGACCGTCATGCTGACTGTTCGAGCGATCCCAACTTTAGTTCGGCCCATATAAAAAAGAACCAGCTGGATAAATTCGCCGCTGATTTTACCAAAGTTTATAATAAGGCCTGGGCGGGTCACGGAGGCTTGAAACAGCTGGATGAAAAAGTGGTCCGTAAGATGTTTCAATCGATGAAACCTGTAATGGACGAAAAGGTCAGTTGGTTTGTTTATTATAAAGACGAACCAGTGGCCATCTGGATCAACCTGCCTGACCTGAATCAATGGTTCAAGCATCTGCACGGCAAGTTCAGCCTCTTCCATAAACTGAAATTTCTGTGGGTCAAATCGACTTTAAAGAATAATAAATTTGTGGGGCTTGTATTTGGTGTTGTGCCCGAATTCCAGGGAAGGGGTGTCGACAGTTATATCATTGTGGAAGGTTGCAAAGAGATACAACATCTCCGGATAGAAAATGGCCAGCCAAAGCTCGGCAAATTACTCTACGATCAATATGAAATGCAATGGATAGGTGAGTTCAACCCGAAGATGGTCAATGTATCTGAATCGCTGGGCACCTACCGCAGCCGGATTCTGACCACTTACCGGTATTTGTTTGACCGGACAAAAGAGTTCAAAAGGCATCCTATCCTGCTATGACCGCCTGCAGAATTTTTAGACGAGTTCCTAACACCCGGATTTTGTTTTTTACTGCCAATAATGTGTTTCTTATCTTGCATTCCCGATAAAGGATATTGAGTACTTCTTTTCAGGGATTGAGGTTTATGGATAAATTCATCGTTTCAGCCAGGAAATACCGGCCACAGACTTTTGATACGGTCGTGGGACAATCGCATATTACTACCACATTAAAAAATGCGATTAAACATAACCAGTTGGCTCATGCTTTTTTGTTTTGCGGGCCGAGAGGGGTTGGTAAGACTACCTGTGCAAGGATTTTGGCTAAAACCATCAATTGCGAACATCGTACGAAAGATGGCGAAGCCTGTAACCAGTGTAATTCCTGCGTTTCTTTTAATGAAGGGACCTCACTCAATATCCACGAGCTTGATGCAGCTTCCAACAATTCGGTTGACGATATTCGGGCATTGGTAGAACAGGTCCGGTTCACCCCGCAGGCTGGTAAATACAAAGTATATATCATCGATGAGGTCCATATGCTCAGTTCTTCAGCGTTCAATGCGTTCCTGAAAACGCTCGAGGAACCGCCTCCTTATGCCATCTTCATTTTGGCAACTACGGAAAAGCATAAGATACTCCCAACAATATTGAGCCGCTGCCAGATCTTCGATTTCAAACGCATCACGATCAACGATACGGTAGAACATTTGCAGGAGATCTGCGATAAAGAAGAAATCAAAGCGGAAAAAGCTGCGCTGCAGGTGATCGCTCAAAAAAGCGAAGGCTGTATGCGGGATGCCCTTAGCATCATGGATAAGATAGTCAGTTTTACCAACGGTGAGCTGAACTATACCAATACACTTGAACACCTCAACATCCTGGATGCCGATTACTATTTCAAATTGCTCGATTGCATGCTGAAGCAGGACCTGGCTGCTGCCATGCTTTTGTATGATGATATTAACCGGAAAGGGTTTGAGGGCGATCTC
>DASSFT010000089.1:0-4877 GCA_035694045.1 Chitinophagaceae bacterium | reverse complement strand
GTAAACCATATCCTTTCGAAGCCATTTGAAAACTTCCAGATCAGGAACAGCCCGGATATAATCGTTACAATGCCTGTGATCGCCGCTGCAACCGGGTAGCCTGTTTTGGCGAGTTGTTGGATAAATTTCGTTCCTTCCGAGTCAGAATTTTTTATAGCAGGGATAACAAATAATGTCATGTAGAAAACGCTGCCAGCCCAGAAAACTCCGCAAATGATGTGCAGCAGTCGGAAGATGATGATATAGGTTGTTTCGTTCATCATACGCAATTTACTGCCGAATTGTGTCCCGAGTACTGACTATCGACTAACAACTAGCGACTAACGACTAACGACTCACCACTCACCTCCGTATTCTCAACAACAGCGAATCTTCTTTCCCTTCCAGGGCCCTGATCAATTTATCAATATTCCTGAGTAAAGCCTCCTCCGATTTCAGGTTATTCAGATAGCGATTGATCTCCTTTTGCCTCGATGGAGCCAGTTCCGCAAATATTTTCAGCAACCGATGTTCCTTTAATTTCTTCTTTAACGGTGCAGGCATCGGGTGGTTTTTATTTCTTTCCAGCGTGTCCTGCTCTATATCGAAATAGGCAGTTTGCCCGACATCCAGGCCAGCACCTTTCAGCATAGGTCCATTTACATACAACCTATACCCTTCATTCTTGACCGGGACAAGGGTTTGTTGGAAAAAATGTTCATTGATAGTGCCCTTTACCGGTATGTAACCTTTCGTAGCCTCCAACCGGTCGGAGATACGACGAGGCACTTTAACACAGGGGTTAATACCGACAATATAGATTTTAGCCTTAAAAGAGAATTTCATGAGTAAGGCATATGTTCTTCATCGATGGATTCAATGATTGAACAACGTTCAGATCAATGAGTGAATCCAAATAAAAGTTCAAATGCGAGTAAACCCGATCAGCTCAACAAGCCCTTTGATTTTCCCTGGAACAGGTCATTTACCAATTGCTGGTTGAAGTGTTTGTCCAGATCACCATCAATATTATGATAAATGGCACTGACAAAGACTGTCTCTGCAGCACTGATAATAGAAATTACCAGGAACACACCCACTATAGCCAATGCAACACCGGCAATTGGGTGGAAGATTGCGCCAACTAAAAACAGGGGAACACCTACGATGATGATACCGATGAACTGCACTAATCCAAAGCTAAAGGTAGCGGCAAGACTTTCGCCCCATTTTTGCCTCATGAGCTGTGATGAACGTTTCACTGCCTGGAATGGACCCACATTTTCATACGCAATGACGGGTACAGCAAAAAATACAGCAATGCTCCATACAACCCCAATAAGGCCAGTAATGATCTTACCCACCCAGCCCAGTTCGTCCTGTATGATCTTTAGGATAAGACCAACAGTTGCAGCCAGCAACGCCCAGGAGAAAATAACACCTATACGGCTCATACTGAATTTCAGGCCGTCGCGAACACTGACTTCTTCGCCCTGAAAATAAAGGCGGGTGCAATGAATCAGCGCCATATTAAAAAATACAACAACGAAATAATTGATGACATAAAAAATAAAAGCCAGGAAATAATACGGAAGGGAATTATATCCTCCCAGTTTATCCATATCCCAGTCAATGGCAAAGCCAAAACCGGTGAAGAAAGAACCTGCGATCAACAGGATCGAGAAGCTTGAAAGGATCGGGAAAAGTACAAGGTCTTTTTTTTCCTTAAGTACTTTAAAACTGCTCATGGCTATATTCCAGCCATTCGATAAACGGTCAAAGAATCCCATAGTAAGATAGTTTTAGGTGGTTTAAAGCTAATAAAAAACTGCATATGTCGCAATTTCCGAAAATGGTAGCCACGGAAGCACGGAAATTGAATTCCTTTTCTGCCATCTCTCCGTGTATCCGTGGCAAAAAAAGATGATGCGCTACCTCAAAGGCCTGCTAAAAACTGGCCGCGTATGTATTCGGCTACTTTTGCCAGGCTTTTTGTCTGGATAAACGCAGATAGCTGCCTGTCGGCACCTGTGCCGTTATCCAGTATCCGGTGCACGTATGCCAGGCGGTGACGGCTTCCGAGTTCATCTACTACATCGTCCACGAAATCGAGTAATTCATAAATGAGCACCCTGGTGTTTACCTCTTCCTCCTTACCAAAATCAATCAGGCGGCCATCGATACCATAGCGGCTGGCCCGCCATTTATTTTCATTCAAAAGAGCCCGGGAGTACTGGATGAAATTCATGTTCTGTGACTGCAACTTATAGATCTTGGCGCATACTGCCTGGAACAGGGCCGTAATAGCGATTGTTTCATCTACTGTCATTGGCACATCACAGATACGGAACTCTACCGTATTGAAGAATGGATGTACACGAAGGTCCCACCATATTTTTTTTGCGTTGTCAATACAATTGGTTTTTATCAGCAGCTTTACATAATTATCATAGGATTCGATGCTGTCAAATGCATCGGGTATGCCGGTGCGGGGGAACTTGTCAAATACTTTTGTCCGGAAAGATTTATAGCCCGTGGACCTTCCTTCCCAGAACGGGGAGTTGGTACTCAACGCATAAATATGCGGAAGAAAATAACGGGTTGAATTGGCGATATGATTGGCCATCTCGCGGGTCTGCATGCCCACATGCACATGTAAGCCAAAAATCAGGTTGCTTCTAGCAGCTTCCTGCAATTCATTTACAATTTCATTGTAGCGTGCGTGGTCGGTAATAAGTTGGCTTTCCCAATGACTGAAAGGATGTGTACCAGCCGCGCCCATAGCAAATCCCAGGCTGTCAGCAATACCTGATATCGTTTTCCGAAGGGTGCTGACGTCATTATACGCTTCGTCGATATCCTTGCAGATATCGGTACCTACTTCCACCACGGCCTGGTGCATTTCTGCTTTTACTTTATCCCTGATCACTTTCTGTCCTTCCTGCACGATCTTTTGTTCATGGCTCTTCAACTCCAGTGTCGTTGGGTCAAGCACCATGTATTCTTCTTCAACACCGAGGGTAAAAGTCTTATAGTTTAAATTCATAGCAGTTTTTTGGTTTACCACTAAGTGGTAAAGATATCATTGAGACCAATCGCGAATCCTGGAATGCATTGTGCTTGAAGAATATCATCCCCTGCATAAAAGATAGCAGGATTGAACTTGTTGTCCTCGTTTAAAATAAAGACAACAACATTTTGTTCGACAGGATAAATAATCCAGTATTCTTTCACCCCGGCTTCTTGATATAATTCATGTTTAAGTTTTACTTCCTTTTTTGTATTACCGGGAGAAAGTATTTCAACGACAAGATCAGGGGCGCCACAACACCCCTTTGCATCTATTTTTGAGTCATCACATACTACACACAAATCCGGTTGAACAACAGTTGTAACCTCGCTATCTTTTTTCTGGTTCTTTACCGGCAGCCTCACATCAAATGGAGCGATGAATGCCTGGCATTTTTGTTTTCCAAGAAAATTTTTCACAGCAACAAAAATGTCACCTGCTATTACCTGGTGCCTTGTGTTTGGTGCAGAAAGCTTAAATATCTTTCCGCGAAAAAGCTCCAACCTCTCTTCGAAATTCCATTTCAGGTAATCCGCATACGTGTATGTAAGCGATGGATCCGGCTCCTCCACCTGCGTGAACTCATCTTTATTGATATCGTAAACGGTAAACATTTTTTTATTTGAATGGTTGAATGGTTTAAAGGTTTAATGGTTTAAAGGTTGAGGTACTCTCTAAACGTTCGAACTCTTCAAACAGCCTGAACCGTTAAACGTTTTAAACGTATTAAACCGTTAAACGTGCTAAACCAATTGCAATTTATTGGACCCTCTTTTTACATACTCGCCCCAGGTCAGGTTATCTCCCCCATTGCTATGCAGGGCTTTTTCAATGGCAAAATTGGCCGCTGTCTCTACCACCCATTCAAAATTCTCCTCCCCAACGCTGGTCAATTCGGCATCGGGAGCGGGGTTACAGAAATCAATGGCATAAGGTACGCCATCCCTTATTGCTAATTCAACTGTATTGAAATCATAACCCAGGTATTTGTTGATGGCCAAAACAATATCCGTCATCAATTGCAGGCGTTCTTCGCTGGGTTTAAAATCGGCCACATAACGAAGATGATGCGGGTTTCGCGGCTCGTATGACATGATGCGCACGTATTTGCCACCGATGCAATAACACCGATAGTATTCTTCAAACACGATCTCCTCCTGCAATAGCATTACCAGTTGTCCCGTCTCGCTATGTTTCTGGAAAAAATCTTCGGCGCTATTCAATTTATAGACATGTTTCCAGCCGCCCCCTGCAAATGGTTTCATATAGGCAGGAAACCCGACATAACTAAAGATGGTGTCCCAGTCAAGCGGGAAAGCGAGGTTGCTGAATGAGTCCTCGGATGTGTCTGTTGGCAGTTCCCTCGATGGAAGTATGGCTGTCTTGGGAACCGGTACACCCACTTTTGTCATCAGGCAGTTGTTGAAATATTTATCGTCGGCACTCCACCAGAACGGATTATTGATAACTGCAGTACCTGTCAGCGCCGCATTTTTTAACCATGTACGGTAAAATGGAACGTCCTGCGAGATGCGGTCAATGATCACCGCGTATCCCGTGGGTTCGCCCTGCAAGGCTTTATCAATACGCACTGGCTCGGCAACTACGCCGGGTATGTTTTTGCTGTTTACCCTGGCTACAAACGCCTCCGGAAAGGAGCGTTCCTTGCCATGAAGGATCCCGATTTTTTTCATATACATTATTTTAGGTGATTGCAATGAGCCGGGGGAGGGAAACGGCGACCGGCCTTTATCAAATTTATTTTTTCACTACCATATGGCCAAATCGAAGGTGAACTGGATGCTAGATGCTGGACACTGGACGCGTC
>DASSFT010000088.1:0-16888 GCA_035694045.1 Chitinophagaceae bacterium | reverse complement strand
GTACTTCCCATTTCCAAATTCGGGCTGATGCAGATCACCCGGCAACGGATGAAGCCGGAGATGAATATTAATACACAGGAAATTTGCCCGAGCTGCAATGGTACCGGTAAAATTTCTTCTACTCTCTTGCTGGAAGATGATATTGAAAAGAATCTCAATTACCTGATCACGCATAAACACAGCAACCTGAAGCTGGTCGTTAATCCTATCATGTACGCCTATCTCAAAAAAGGCTGGCCCTGGTCATCCAGGATTGCTAAATGGAACAAAAAATTCAGACAAAAGACAAGACTGGCTGAGGACAGCAACTATCATTTGACCGAGTACAAGTTTTTTGATAAGCAAGACGAAGAGATCAAGCTTTGAAGCACCAAGATCCAAGAAACAAGAACCAAAAAAGCACGAATTTTTAAATACGAAATCCGAAATTGGATAGGTAGGGCAAATTCGAATTTTTGATAGGGAGCAGCTTAAGTTATAAGAACTAAATAGAGAATTAGGAAAATTCGAAAAACGAGAAATTCGAAGCTCGATCCCGAAGCTTCGGGATAGTATCGGAGAGAACTATCGGGCGAATCTCATATTTATAATTTAGTGTTTTGCTTGTACCACCCGATGGCAAAATGTAAGTTAAGCTCGGTTCTTGGTCGAACAAAATTCAAAATCTTGAATCAGAAACCAATGTTTTCCCAAGTTTCGATTTTTCGAATTTCGTGCTTTGGGTTTCGAATTTATTTGGTTCTTGGAATTTGGTTCTTGGTTCTTTGTGTTTGTAGCTACTGTCCAACAATAAACACAGCATTGCAAAACATCAGCTTTCCATTTTCCCAAAAATTCCGGAACAATACGTCATCTGAGAGATAAGTTACCGTGCCGCGGCCCAGGTCCTGGACACCAAATACCAACCCGTCTTTTAATTTCCGCTTTAGTTTAAATCCAACAAAACCGGCAACCTGGTTGTCCGCCTTTAACACACCCGCGTTCCAGCCATTTTCCTTAATAAAATCATAGATGCTGTTATCCATTTTTAACGTATAGTAATAATTAGGATAACCATACATCAATGGATGCGTATTGTCGAGATCTACCCTGAAAACAGAACCGGGTGTAACGCCGGGCAATTCATCCTTTTCCCTGTTTTCAAAAGATCTCAGTAAAGCATAAGGGTCTTTTTTGCCGGCAGTATCCTTTTCATCATCCTTCTTTAAATGAACCACGCTCCAATCCGTTTTGGATAATTGTGCGACTGCCGATTCCATTGCAATGACATGTCCGCCATTCTGTATCCATTGATAGAACTGGTCTGCGGCAGATTTGTCATTTAGGAACCTATAATTGCCATCAGGCATGATCAACACATCGATATTGTTCCAGCTCGCACGGCTTAGATCATTTGCATTGATCAGGGTGATGGGATATTCAATTTCTTTTTCAAAAAAATGCCATACCTCGCCAGCAGCATTTGAACTGATACCTTCTCCTGTCACCACCACAACTTTAGGAGCTTTCAAAGGATGGACCTTTGAACTGCCAAAATCATAGCCTTTATCTACCATGCCGGTAGTTATTGCCGTCATCTGGATGTTATTAGAGGTACAGG
The DNA here is from genome assembly GCA_035694045.1 of Chitinophagaceae bacterium. Lineage (GTDB taxonomy): Bacteria > Bacteroidota > Bacteroidia > Chitinophagales > Chitinophagaceae > VBAT01. The sequence goes on along the minus strand of DASSFT010000088.1, from coordinate 15,288 downwards.
TCCTGGCAACCAAGGAACCCAGGTCGCTACCAAACCGTTCATTGCCCTTTTTGATGACTATCACAGATCCGCGTCCAAATGACTGGCCATTTGTTTCAAAAGGGGTTTCAGCAAAACGAAGTTTTACATCCTGCTTCAGCAATTGTACAACGGTTTTCACCGAAGCGAGACCCTGCCAGCGTATGACATAGCCATAATCGCCGACCGGTTGATTATTTACAGTTTTAAGTGAAAGGCTACCAGTTGCGGCCACATTTTGTTTGCTGGCATAACAACTGAGGCCATATACGTAAGGCAACGACCAGGCCGTAATATCATACGTGATGGAATCGACCAACTTCGATTGAGGTTCAAACAACACCTTAAGCAGTGCTGCTTTCGGTTGTGCTGAATTGATCACAATATCTCCCTGCGCAATGGAAAATGTTTCTTCCTTGCCGGTATGGTAATTATATCCCTTTCCATTACCGTTGCCTGTACCATATTGAATCCCATTTTTGTCCAACAATTTCAGGCAGGCGCTGATGCGCTCCACATCTTCTGGCTTGTTTTTGATGATATATGATTTATAGTCCCCGACAGTTCCACTAACAGCATTATTAAAATAAGTATGAAATTCTTTTACCAGGCTGCCGGCGTTAGCAGAGGATACTTCAATTGTGCTCATTGAAGTAGTGTAATGATGCAGTGCCCTGTCATACAAGGTGAGAGTATCGCCGTCACCAGTATTGACAGCCAAACCGCCGGCTCCGCCGCCTCCCTGTTCGTAGGTCATACCGATGGCACCATTGTAAATAGGATAGGTATCACCGTAAGAAGGATAAAAAAGATCAAAGATCTCTTTTGTGAAATAAAGCCAACCGTTTTTATCAAAATACTTCGCGTGGTTCCTCCCAATCGTCACCTGGAAATCCCGTTGCCACTGCGTGATCACTTCATGGTAAGGTTGGGCAGCGGGCGCGAAATAGTAAGGCGCATTAACACCCTGTTCGTGGAAGTCTACATGCACTTGTGGCAGCCATTTGTTATATTGAAGCATCCTTTGCTGGCTCTCTGCCTGTGTTTGCCATGCCCAGTCGCGGTTTAGATCGAAATTATAGTGGTTAGTTCTGCCGCCGGGCCAGGGTTCCCGGTGTTCGCGGGCATCGGGTCTTGAATTGTAGCCGGAGCCAACAACAGAATTGAACCAGTTAACATAGCGGTCTCTTCCATCGGGGTTCACACAGGGGTCTATTATTACAACCGTGTTCTTTAGCCATTGTTTTGTTTGAGTATTGCGGGGATCTGCAAGTGCAAACAGGGTAAGCATTGCTGCTTCAGAAGAGGAAGCTTCATTACCATGAACATTATAACTAAGCCAGACAATCGCAGGTCCGCTTTCGGAAGGAGACATTTTATCTTTAGCCAAATTCGCCAGTCGCAGGTTATTCATCCTTATGTTTTCAAGATCCCGGATATTCTCTTCCATCGAAACAAAGCTGAGATACAGGGGGCGGTGTTCATTGGTTTCACCATACTGTACCAGCTTTACCATTCCTGGCGTTGAAGCGGCAACGTGCTGAAAGTAGCTTATTATTTTCCAATGCGGCGTAAACCGCGAGCCGATCTTATAGCCTAAAAATTCTTCCGGGGATTTGAGTTGTGCAGATAAAAGAACTGAAACGCATAAAAATGCGGGTAAAAGCAGGAGCCTCCTGGTCATGAAAAAAGTTTTAGCGAAGTAAATGAAAAAGAAAGGAAAAAAACCGGTAGCAGGTTATTAACGGCAAAAACAAATGCCCCGCGTTTAGGCAGGGCATTGTGAAAAATATACGAGGGATTAATTTCGATCCCTGCTTCCAAGGAATAGCATGATATACTGGACCAGGGTGACTACAGCTGCCAGTGCTGCTACAACATAGGTGGTAGCCGCCCATTTCAGAGCATCTTTTGCCATTGGGTATTCGGTATTATTGGTCACGTTGGTCCGTTCCAACCAGGCCAGGGCCCTTTTGCTGGCGTCAAACTCAACGGGCAAAGTGATCAGGGAAAACAGAACGGTTACTGCTAATAATATTATACCAACCAGTAAAACTGTCGGGTTCCCGGAATAGGCCATTATAGCTCCTACCAGCAGGACCAGGTTCACAATGCTCGAGCTAAACTGGACCGCGGGGACGAGTTTGCTTCGCATGGCAAGGGGAGCATAGGCTGCGGCGTGCTGTACGGCATGGCCGCACTCGTGGGCAGCCACGGCAGCCGAGGCCACGCTATGGCCATTATATACCTCCGGGCTCAGGTTCACGGTCTTATTTGCAGGGTTGTAGTGGTCGGACAGGAAACCCTCGACGGACGTGACTTTTACGTCATAAATGCCATTTTCTCTCAACATTTTTTCCGCCACTTCCCGGCCCGTCATTCCGTTGGATAAGGGGACTTTTCCATACTTTGTAAACTTGCCCTTTAGGACAAGGGAGACAAGCATGCTGATCCCCAGAAAAACCAGCGAAACGAGCATAATTGATGGTGTCATTTTTGTAAAAATTTTGTTTGTTATAAGGGTACAACAAATCTGTTACCATTTAGATTAAAGCTTGTTTTTCAGCCTTTTTGTCATTTTAATAAAGGCCTGATAAACCCGTTTGAATAAGTAATTACACGCATTTAAAACAAGCTTTTAACATGCTGATAATTAGGTTATTGCAGTTGACTTTTTATACATCTCTTATGTCTACTCAGTACCCGAAGTTTAACCGTCAAAGTTATTCACAGAACAAAAAATTTATTTTGAAATGTTGCACAGAATTGTAACTTAGCAATAGAATTTAATGGGTTAGTAAGTAAAAGGGTCAATCGAAAGATTGGCCCTTTTTACGTTATACGAATTGATTAATAATCAACGAGTTTATCTTGCTCTTTTTTGGCTTTTTTTCCGGCAAATCTTATCAGTTATCTTTAATTAAATGAGTAAAGTTAAAACTGCTTTCTTCTGTCAAAACTGCGGATATGAAACAGTGAAATGGTTGGGTCAATGTCCATCATGTGGGAAATGGAATACGTTTGTTGAAGAGTTGATTCAAAAAGATTCAACGCCGAACAATAATGGCTGGAAAGATTATGCTGATAACCGGAGAACGAATAAAACGGTTTCATTAGGTGAGGTAAAAAGCAGTGAAGAAAAAAGATTGCTTACGAGCGATGCAGAATTAAATCGTGTGTTGGGCGGTGGCGTCGTTCCGGGAAGCATCGTTTTAATTGCCGGCGAACCCGGAATCGGTAAATCGACATTGTTTTTACAAAACGGGCTTTGGTTAAAGGATGCAACGGTTTTATACATCAGCGGCGAAGAGAGTGAACAACAAATCAAGATGCGGGCCGACCGGTTGAAGTTGCAGAATGAAAATTTCTATTTATTGACTGAAACATCTACCCAGGTCATTTTCCAGGAGATAAAAAAATTAAGACCGCAACTGGTCATAGTTGATTCGATACAGACATTACATACACCTTTTATTGATTCATCACCGGGAAGTGTGTCCCAGATACGGGAATGTGCAGCAGAATTTCAGCGATTTGCCAAGGAAACCAACACTCCTGTTTTTTTGATCGGCCATATCACCAAAGAAGGAAGTATCGCGGGTCCAAAGATCCTCGAACATATGGTTGATACAGTGCTGCAGTTCGAAGGTGACAGGCATTATGCCTATCGTATCCTTCGCACTGTGAAAAACCGGTTTGGCAGCACAGCCGAGCTGGGTATTTATGAGATGACTGATGAGGGGATGAAAGGAGTCGCTAATCCCAGCGAGATATTGATCACCCAAAAAGAAGACCAGTTAAGCGGTATCGCTATTGCGGCCACCATCGAAGGGATAAGACCTCTCTTGATCGAAGTACAGGCATTAGTCACCCAATCGGTGTATGGCACGCCGCAAAGAACAGTCAGCGGGTTTGACCTGCGTAGATTACAACTGCTGTTGGCGGTGTTAGAAAAGCGCGGTGGGTTTCATTTCGGCGTCAAAGATGTGTTTTTAAACATCGCTGGCGGGTTAAAAGTCGAAGATCCTTCCATTGATTTGGCTGTACTTTGTGCATTGCTTTCTTCTTATGAAGATGTTCCGTTGCCCCACAATATTTGTTTCTCCGGTGAAGTAGGCTTAAGTGGGGAAATAAGAGCTGTGAACAGGATTGATCAACGGATCGCTGAAGCAGAGAAATTAGGGTTTGAAAAGATCATTGTTTCAAAATACAACCAGGCGTACCGGTCGCAAAGCGCCAAGGGTTCGACAAGACAAAAATTCAACATCGAGATAATAACAATGGGCAGGGTAGAGGAAGTATATAAATATCTTTTCTGATGATCTCCGCAAAAGAAATAAAGGAGTCGATACTTCACTTGCTGTTCCCCAACGTATGCGCAGGATGCGGCAATGACAGGATCAGGGGTGATAGCCTGCTTTGTCCCCGGTGCATAGAGGCTATGCCGCAAACAAATTTTGAGTGGCACGTCGGCAATCCTGTTGAAAAAAAATTCTGGGGACGGCTTCGATTGACCGGCGCGATGGCACGGTACTATTTTACCCGCGAATCATTAATGCAGCAGCTCATGCATGAATTCAAATACCGGGGAAATGTCGAACTTGGCCTGCAACTCGGAAAATTGATGGGTGCGGGTCTGCTCCAGTCAGGGCGTTTTACAATAGATGCTCTTGTTCCCCTTCCGTTATTTGCTTCAAAAGAAAAACGAAGGGGATTTAACCAGGCATCCATCCTTTGCAACGGGATAGCCGGGATACTAAAAGTCCCGGTGTTGACGGAAGCCATTTCCCGCTCTACCCATACCGATACGCAAACAAAAAAAGGCAGGATCGACCGGTGGTTGAACCTTGAGGGCAAATTCGTGGTGAATGATCCGCCTATCATCAAGGGCAGGCATCTGCTGTTGGTGGACGATGTGGTGACAACCGGGGCCACCCTTGAAGCCTGCGGGAGCGAATTGTTAAAAGTTGCCGGGGTACAGCTCAGTATTGCCACGCTTTGCTATGCTGCACGATAAATTATTATCATCCTTCTCTTTTATCCGCGTAGTTATTACTTTTGATAACCAATGAAAGCCATTGTTCTACTTATCCTGTCCACTGTGATACTACTGTCAGCCTGCAGAAAAGATTCCTTTATCACTTCTGTTGATGCAAGAGTCACCATTACAGCGGATACATTGAAATATGATACCGTGTTTCCTACCACCGGTTCAGTCAGCCAGCTTTTTAAAATCGTTAATGAGAACACCCAGAAGCTGAGGCTTTCTTCAGTCAAATTAATGGGAGGCGCCGGTTCTGCTTTCAAAATGAATGTGGATGGAACGGCCACCACCGAGGCGAATAATATTGAGATCGAAGCCAACGACAGCGTATATGTTTTTGTACAGGTAAATGTCAATCCCAATGCTGCCAATCTTCCTTTTGTAATACGCGACAGTATCCAGGTAAGTTATAACGGTATTCGCCGGTTAGTTCAACTGGAAGCCTGGGGTCAGAATGCTCATTTTTTGCGTAACAAGGAAATAACAGCTGATGAGACATGGAACAATGATCTACCTTATGTGATCCTGGGATACCTGCGTGTCAATGCAGGAAAGAAACTAACAATAAATAAGGGTTGCCGCCTGTATGTGCATGCGGATGCGCCGCTTATTATTGATGGCTCATTGCAGGTAAACGGGTTAAAAGATACCAGCGACCGGGTTTATTTCCTGGGAGACAGGCTGGACGATCCCTATAAATATTATCCTGCTTCCTGGCCAGGTATTTATTTCAGTCCCTCCAGTAAGGACAATATCCTGAACTATGCAGTTATAAAGAATTCTTATCAATCGATAGTTGTGCAGGACCCGGCGTCCAATAGTCCAACGGCTAAGCTGGTGCTCAGTGAATGCATCATTGACAATTCCTATGATTTCGGGATTGCAGCATCCAATTCGAGTATTTCGGCGCGAAATTGTCTTATCAGCAATTGCGGTAAGAACATTGCATTGATCAAAGGCGGTACCTACAATTTTACCCATTGTACGGTAGTCAGTATATCCAATCCGTATGTTCAACATATGAGTCCGGTATTACAAATGGCCAATTTTGATGCTACAGGCGCGCAGCCGATGATGGCCGTATTCCGCAACTGTATTTTCTGGGGTGAGAATGGTAGTGTAGATACCGAAGTAGTAGTTGTCAAATCCGTCAATACGGGTGCGTTAACTTATGTGGTGGATTTTAGCTACAATTTATGGAAGGTACAGACTCCGCCTGCCGGGGTCACGGCCAACCTGTCAAACAGCAATGCCAATCCTTTATTTGACAGTATCGACGTAGCCCGGCGCTACTACAATTTCAGACTAAAACCCGGTCCTCCTCCTTCCCCCGGCATTGATAAGGCGATAAATGCTACAGTTTTTATTGACCTTGATGGCAACCCCAGGCCTGTTGGGGCCGGTTTTGATATAGGCTGTTTTGAAAAACAATAGCCTGGAAGTATAACAAGATTTAATGTTGGCTAAAAATAAAATCATCCTACCTTTATTACCCGCTATTTCTCAAACTAAACTTATAGATCATGAAAACATTAATGTTGTCGTTGATACTTGCCGTAGCTCTTACCGGAGGCGGCTCCATCTATGATTTTAAGGTTCCCGGACTGGATGGTACAGATATCGATTTCTCAAAATACAAGGGAAAAAAGATCATGATTGTAAATACTGCATCTATGTGTGGAAATACTCCGCAGTATTCCGATCTCGAAAAATTATATGAAAAGTATAAAGATAAACTGGTGATCATTGGTTTTCCTGCAAACAATTTTGGTCAGCAAGAGCCCGGCTCCAACGCGGAGATCAAAGAATTCTGCTCCAAGAAGTATGCAGTTACCTTTCCAATGGCTGAGAAAGTATCGGTGAAAGGCGATGATATTTGTCCGTTGTACAAATGGCTGGTAGATCAATCAAGGGAGCTGGCAAAAAATGTTAGCGGGGACGATTCAAAAACATGGGCATGGAAGAGTTATTTACAGAATCCTGTGACCTGGAACTTCACCAAATTTTTGATCGACGAGAACGGTAACCTGGTTGCGGTGTTTCATAATAAGGTGAACCCCATGAGTGATGAAGTACTAAAATATCTGAATTAGTTATAATTGATCAGTATTAAAAGCCGCTCTTCCCAAAGAGCGGCTTTTGTTTTTTTATAACAGTCAATCTGAGTACATTCACAGCCCTAAAACCCTTAAGTATGAAGAGTTTTTCTGCCAAACTACTTATCCTTTTTGTTCTTTGTTTTTCATTTACGCAACTGATCGCCCAGTATAAGCTTGGCGACCCTGTGCCTGTCGATCCAAACGTAAGGATCGGTAAGCTGCCAAATGGTCTTACTTATTATATCCGGAAGAACCAGAAACCAGAAAAGAAGATGGAACTCCGGCTGGCGGTAAATACCGGTTCCATACTTGAAAATAATGATCAACGCGGCCTGGCTCATTTCATGGAGCATATGAACTTTAATGGCTCCAAGCATTTTCCAAAAAATGAACTGGTTGATTATTTGCAAAAAGTCGGGGTGAAGTTCGGTGCTGACCTGAACGCCTATACCGGTTTTGACGAAACGGTTTATATGCTACCTATTTCCACCGATAATCCTGATATCGTGGAAAAGGGGTTCACTGTTCTCGAGGATTGGGCTTTCAATAATTTATTGGATAAAACAGAGATTGAAAAAGAAAGAGGAGTGGTGTTGGAAGAATCACGCCTGAGCAAAGGCGCACAGGAAAGAATGCTTCGCCAGTACTTTCCCAAACTCTTCAATGGTTCAAAATATGCAGAGCGGCTGCCTATCGGCAAAGATTCGATCCTGAAAAATTTTAAGCCGGTAACACTGGAAAATTTTTACAGACAATGGTATCGTCCCAACCTGATGGCGGTGATCGTGGTCGGTGACATCGATCCGGCAGAAGCGGAAGCAAAGATCAAAGCCCATTTCAGTGGCTTTAAGAACCCGGCGGGAGCAAAACCCAGGCCGGCTATCACTCCAATCGCAACAAGAACAAAAGCGGATGCAATGGTGGTGACAGATGATGAGTCGACCAATACCGTGCTCCAGATATTTAACCATATAACTCCGGCAAAAAGAATAAAGACCTGGGCAGATTACCGCGAAGCGGTTAAAAGGGATATGGTCAATTCATTGATCAATGAGCGCTTGCAGGAATTGACACAAAAAGAAAACCCACCTTTCGTATTCGGCTATACCGGTACAGACCAATTTATCCGCGGTTATGATGCTTCTGTGTCCGTTGCAGTATTAGGAGATAACAGTACCGAAGAAGCGATCAATGCTTTATTGGCAGAAACGGAAAGGGCAAGAAAATTCGGGTTTTTGCAAACCGAACTCGACAGGGTTAAAGCAAATATGCTGAATGAAGCAGAAAAAGCTTTTCATGAAAAAGACAAATCGCAGTCATCGGCAATTGTGCAGAGCTATCTCAACAATTACCTGGAAGGAGCTCCCATCCCCGGTTCAGAACACCGGTATAAATTTTACCAGCAGATTTTACCGAGTATTTCTCTGAAAGAGATCAATGATATCGCTAAAAAAATGCCGGCATCTACCAATGCTTTTGCCCTGGTAACAGCACCAACAAAAACGAAGGACAAATTGCCATCTAACAGTCAATTGGAAAAGCAGATCATCGCCGCCAATAAACAGACAGTAAAACCTTATGAAGAAAAAGCGGTGGCTGCCAGTTTGATGGAAGGAAGCAGTGCGGCTGGCAAGATTGTTTCCGAAACAAAAAATGAAAAGCTGGGAACAACCGATCTTACCCTTAGCAACGGAGTCACCATTACCCTTAAACCAACGACATTTAAGAACGATGAGATACAGATGGACGCATGGCGCTGGGGTGGCTGGCAGAAATTCCCGCTGGAGGACAAAGACAACGCAAAACATGCGGCTGAAATGGTTAATGTAATGGGTGTAAAAGATATGTCGCCTACCGATCTGCAGAAATTCCTTTCCGGGAAAACGGTGGAAGCATTGCCCTATCTGAACGACTACGAGGAAGGCATACAGGGAAGCAGCAGCGTAAAGGATTTTGAAACTTTCCTCCAACTGGTCAACCTGTATTTTACCCAGCCCCGGAAAGATGAAGCCCTGTTCAATTCTTTTGTGACCAAACAAAAAAGCCAGTTACAGTTCCTGAAATCAAATCCCCAATTTTTTTACCTGGATACTGTAAGCAAGATCGTCTACAATAACAATCCGTGGATGGCGCCGTTGCCAAAGGCAGAGGAGTATACGAATTTGAAGATCGACCGGGTAATGTCTGTTTACAACACCATTTATGGCAACGCCGATGGCATGCATTTTACTTTTGTCGGTAATGTTGACCCTGTTGCTGCAAAACCTTTGTTTGAAAAATACCTTGGATCCCTGCCTGGTAAAGCAGAGCAGCACAGCTTCAAGGACAACGGTGCGAGACCCGTCAAAGGAATTGTTGAGGCGAATATTAAAAAAGGTAAGGATCCAAAAAGCATTATTACCGTCACCTGGACTGGTGAGACCGAATATAACCGCGAAGAAGCGTTAGCCTTCAGGGCATTGATTGAAGCATTAAATATCAAAGTGATTGAAAAGCTGAGGGAAGAGATGGGCGGAATGTACAGTGGTGGATTGAACGGCGCTATCCAGAAAAGGCCGTATGTGCATTACACAATTACAGCCAGTGTTCCCTGTGGGCCGGAGAATGTGAATAAGCTCACCGCTGCTTTATTTGAGATTGTAAAAAATGCCCAGGAAAATGGTGTCGACCAAAAAGACCTGGATAAGGTAAAGGAAACCTGGAAGAAACAATACCACGTGAGCCTGCAAAGCAATGATGCCTGGCTGGATAATCTATCCACTGCATTTATTGACCAGAATAACCCGGAGAATATTCTCACTTATGAACAAAAAGTGGATGCATTAACTACAAAAGATCTTCAGAATGCTGCCAAAAAATACCTGAACATGAGCAATTATGTAAAGGCGGTATTGTATCCCGAAAATGCAACGATAGAAGAGCCTAAGAAAGGATTTTAATAAAAGGACCTAAGTTTTGCCACGGATTCACGGAACAATCAAGCGCACTTTCCGTGATTCCGTGGCTTTTTTTATCGATAAAAGCTGAGGTTCTCAATACTTATCTTTGCCGCTCATGCAATTCACAGATGTCATCAACCAACAGGAGGTGAAGCAAAATCTCAGCGAGCTGGTACAACATAACCGCCTCAGCCATGCTTTACTTTTTTTGGGAAAGGAAGGAAGCGGCACATTGTCATTGGCGTTGGCATTTGCTCAATATGTAGTTTGCGAGAAGGTGAATGGTGAGGGGTCAATGATGGATACCGCACCGTCGCTATTTGGAGACGCACCAAACTTACCTCCCGATGGCAATCGGGACACTTCTCACCTCCCGATAGCTATCGGGGCACCATCCGATAGCTGTGGTACTTGTTCTGCTTGCATCAAGGCCCAGCAGTTCGTTCATCCCGATATACATTTCAGTTATCCAGTTGTCACAAAAAAAACAGGCACACCGCCCGTTAGTACTGATTACATTGTTGAATGGAGAGATTTTGTAAAAGGATATGTTTACGGGAATGTGTATGACTGGCTTCAATTTATCGGGGCAGAAAACAAACAGGGAAATATTACTGCCAATGAATGCAATGATATCATCCGCAAACTGAGCCTCAAGAGTTTTGAAAGTGGCTATAAGATTCTAATTCTCTGGATGCCGGAATACCTGGGCAACGAGGGAAATAAATTATTGAAATTGATTGAAGAGCCGCCACCAAACACCTTGTTCATCCTGGTTGCCGAAAATGAATCACTGATATTGCCTACGATAGTCAGCCGCTGCCAGTTGATCAGGATACCGGCACTGGAAACGAAAGATATCGAGGATGCGCTGATCAACCGCAATAAGACGGCCCCGGAAACTGCCAGGCAAGTGGCCAGTGTAAGCGAAGGCAACTACCGGGAAGCGTTACAAATGCTCCAACACGCCGAAGAGGACTGGCAGGGCCTGCTACGCGAATGGCTAAATGCAATGCTAAAGACAGGGCCGATTGCTCAAACGAAGTGGGTAGAAGAGATCAGCAAACTGGGAAGGGAAAAGCAAAAGCAATTCCTTCGCTACTTCAACCACCTGCTGGAGCAGGCGATCCGGTCAAGAGTGATCGGCGACGAGGCCACTATTCCTGAAAAGGAAAGGGATTTCGCGGACAGGCTGAATAAGATAGCAGGCATCGAACAGCAGCAGGCCATTGTGGAGGAACTGGATAGGGCCACTTATTTCATTGAGCGCAATGCAAACGCCAAAATCCTGTTTCATGCCCTTACAATAAAGTTGTACCACATCATTCGGGACAAAATTGTATTTTTGACAGATTGAGCCCTTTGTTTCGTTCCTGGTAACGATGTGCGGGGCAGTGAGGATAGCATATGTGACCGGCCCGGAATTTCAATTAAAGCCTATCGTGTTATTCGTTTCTATATATATTACTCCTGCTTTTCAGTGCTTTATGCCTGGCAGCGATATAGACGTATAATCTATACTGGCCGAATAAGATCTCGGCATGGACGATGAAAGCTTAAAGACATTCTGCAACGGTTCATATTTCTTCTCACGATTATTATTTTTTATTTATTCATTGATCAATGAGTTGCAGTAATTGCGGAACGGCAGGCGGTGGGAAACCAAACGGATGTAAGAGCAACGGCGGGTGCAGTACCGGTGGATGTAACCGTATGAACACCTATGATTGGCTTCGTAATATGCCTGTCGCCGGTGTAGATATGGCCTGCAACGTCATAGAGGTGAGTTTCAATAAAGGCACACGCAAGGATTTTTTCCGTAATACAACATTGCAGCATTTTGAAAAAGGTGACCTGGTATCCGTGGAAGGGGTAAGTGGTTTTGACGTGGGCGAAGTGTCGCTGACGGGAGAGATAGTAAGACTGCAAATGAAGAAAAGGGGTGCCAAGGAAGACAACCCCGACATGAAAAAAGTGCTTCGCCCCGCCAGTAGCCGCGACCTGGATATCATGAAACAGAACAAGGCAAGGGAGCCTGAAGCGGTTATCCGGAGCAGGGCAATGGCCAGGCAATTGAAATTGGAAATGAAAATTAGCCAGGTGGAAATGCAGGCCGATGGAAGAAAAGCGACTTTTTTTTATATAGCCGATGGACGTGTCGATTTCCGTGAGTTGATCAAAGTGTATGCATCGGAGTTTAAATTGAAAGTGGAAATGCGGCAGATAGGTGCCAGGCAGGAAGCTGGAAAGGTGGGTGGTATCGGGAGCTGTGGTCGTGAATTATGTTGCGCAACCTGGCTTACTGATTTTAAATCGGTAAATACTGCTGCGGCACGGTACCAGAATCTCTCCATTAACCAAACAAAGTTGAGCGGGCAATGCGGCCGTTTGAAATGTTGTCTTAATTACGAACTGGATACTTACCTCGATGCGCTGCAACAATTCCCTGACAACTGCGATATATTGCAGGTGACCAAGGGGAATGCGGTGCTGATCAAAAAAGATATTTTCAAAAACCTGATGTGGTACTCCTTACCGGATAGCAGCAAGCAATACCCGGTAACCATTGAGGCAGTAAGAAAGATAAAATCGCAAAACCTGCAGGGTGTTTTCCCTGATGCACTGGAAACGGTCGAGCTGACTTCGTCCAAACCGAAGGAGGTAGAACCGGAATTTGTGGATGTGGTCGGGCAGACCAGTTTGCGGAGCCTTGATAAATCTGCAGACAAAAAAAGAGCACAGAAGAGACAGCAGCAACAGGGCCAGCGGCCGCAACAAAGACAGCAAGGCAATCAATCCCGAAATCAGCAGCAGCAAAAGGGCCAGGGCCAGCGGCCACAACAGAACCAGCCGGGTCAACAAAGAAATCAGCCACCTCAAAAAGGACAGCAACAAAATCCAAACAGGAACAGGCCTAACCCTAATCAACCGAGACCGCCACGGCCGGATAACAGTGATAAGAAATAATAGCGCTGCAATCGAGTGTTAGACGCAAGAAAAGTTGAAATCAATCATCATTAATTTTTGTAATGAGAAATAAGATATCGGATTAGGTCCGATTCGGTCTTATTTGTTCAATTCGTTGATAATTGATCTAAGAATATTTGCAATCGGGGTTTTGGCCCTTAGCTCCAGAAACTCTTTCTATGTGTTGGGTGCTGTCTGCTATGGCCATTGGCATCGGCACAAATCCTGGGCAACTTTCCTGTGGGCCCTCCCATCTGCTGCCCTCCCCCACCACCGCCGGTAATCACATACATATAGATACCAGCCTTAGCAGGTATCTTCTAAAATGTGGTGGGGTATGTTAAGTGGTAAGGTTCTTTAAACGGCTAAAAGCATGGGCAAAGGGGGTTTGGCTGGCCTTAAAAGGTCAACAAGTAATGCCAACAGAAAGACAAGATTGGTCTCAGTGGTCTTTAAATAAGGGAAGCACTGAGTAGCTATTTAGTTTCATCCAGTCCATCCCAAGTTGCTTTACTGGCTTCCCAAACGATAACAGCAAACTTAGGCTTTACTTTAGCGGCTGCCCGTTTTGCTGCCTGAAGTACATCGTTTAAAACCAATTGACCAGTCTTTAAATATTCGGCAGTAGGTAGACGATATATTTTGCCATTGTCGCCGCTCACAGTTCTGCCGAAGCCTTCTTTTGCCATTTCAGTATGAAGTTTATCGTAATCTTCTGGCCATTTAGCTTCATGAAGTTCGACCCTAGTAGGATAATAAGACATGACTTGTAATTTAAAATAGGATTGAAAAATTGATAATGCCCTTTGCTTGTAGGTGGAGGGCGTTATCGTTTACGGCAACAAATTTACTTAACATAATCGAATGTAAAAATTACGGCAGTTGTACGTAAATATACTCATTAGCAGCTCTTTGAAAATTTGATTGCATCTTTACAATACCCGAACTATTGTAAAATTCAACAAACCACCAACCACCCATGGCTAAAGCCCAAAAGCCTAAAATAAAACATTACAAGTTTTATGGCTTCAACACTACTCTTCAATCTGAACAACGAAAAGGAGATCAAGCGTACTTAGAACTGGTACAAAATATATCTAAGCAAGGAGTGTTAGTTCCAATTGGAGCAGAAAGGGTGGTCATGTTACGTAATCAGTTTAAAGCGGAGTACCTCTTTAACAACAAAGTGCATCAAATACTTTATGGGAAAATTGTAAGATTTACGGTCATCGACCCAAAACATTGGTATAATACACAGAAAAGGGACTTTGAGAACCATGAACTTCCAGCGGGCATATTTCCTAATGGGTATGAAACGGATTACGTTTTTTTCCCCTCGATTCACCGTTTTTTCGTCAAGGTGGACGCAAAAATAACTCCTAATATTGTTGAACTATTTTTATCTGAAGCATTTGAGCAGGTTATTTACCAGAACGAAGAAATTTTTGTTAACCTAATGCAATCAACCGATGAGATAAATCAAATTATTAATTCCCCTAGGATTAGTAGTTTAAATGTTTCAGTATCGTATACTAATGAAGATATTGGCCCTGAATATAAAGACTTTGTAGATGGACTTCTAAAAGAGGCCCAGGCCGGACATTTGGATGCAAATTTTAAGCCTGACCAGCACGGAAAACTAGCCAATAATAGTAAATTGATAAGAGGCCTGTTGGAACTAGTAAAAGATAATGGGGAAGCACAAGCTACTGCCGAAATTAATGGTAAAAAGAAAGTGATAACCACGAAAGACTATCCAGAAAAGGTAGATATTCCATCGGAGAGCGAGGAAAGTGTCAAAATTAAGTTATTAGAAAAAATGTTAAAAGAAAACCGCCCTGAGGAAATTATTCCTAAAAAGAAAAAAAAGAAAGGGGGCAAGAAAAAGTAATTTTTAGATAATGAGTGACCTGAAAAATAAACTTGAGAAGATTGAAACGTATCATACTGAGGGGAAAAATGGTGTTTTAGAAATTATTAGCCATAAGCGAACTTTTAAAAAGCTTCCATTCATCCTATCATTATGTGTAAGTTTAACTATTTCTATAGTGATTTTACTTTTTGTTCCGAATAAATCCTTCAAAATATTGTCAACTGGATGTGATTTGCTAATTGTTATTTTCCCTTCCTTATTAGGATTTTCATTAGGTGGTTATGCTTTGATTGTCGGCTTTGGGAATATTGATTTGTTGAAAAAAGCCACACGCATTAATGCCTATAG
>DASSFT010000087.1:0-3126 GCA_035694045.1 Chitinophagaceae bacterium | reverse complement strand
TACATTCCCGCAGCAACGGCCATTCGAACTGCGCAAGTCGGTGCCCCCTGTTCTTTACAAACTTTATATCGAGCGAAGGCACGTTTACCAGGTGTTGCCTTGCAAAAGAAGCATTCGACGTATCAATGATGTGATCATTCTCTCCCTGCACATAGATCACCGGCACTTTTATGTTTGTCCAGTAAGGAAGCATTTTCTCCAGTTCCTTTTTATGATGCACTTTTTCTGTGTTGGCTGATTTGAACAGCCGCGGCATGAACCAGCGGATAGCAGGATTCTCTATCACGGGAGTGAACCAGAAATATTTTTCCAGTCCCGGCCCCAGCGATGGCCCCGTAAGTATCAACCCATCTACAAGCTCCGGATGATCCATGGCCAGCCTGCAGGCCACCGAGGAGCCATAAGATCCACCCATGATGATGATAGGGTGCGTGGCCTTATTCAAACTGTCCAGTATCGGCCTGATCATTTCCGACTGCTTTTGTATCGAAGGCTCGGGATCTCCAAAGCCGGAGTAGCCATAACCCGGCCGGTCGACTGCATACACACGGAATTTGTTCCGGATAGCAGTGTCAGCCAGGCGAGCGCCGTAATAGCTGATAGAACCCGGCGAACCATGTAGTATCAATAAAGTTGGTAGGCTGTCATTCCCCGAAGCCAGGTAGCGTAACGTCCTTCCCTGCGTGCTGTAATAGTTGATCGTTGCATCAAGATTTCTTTCAGCAAAGATTTTTTTTAACTCCTTATCCGATTTCCGGAATTGAACGTAATGGTCAAAAATAAAACAGGCGATGATGAACAGGATTATAAGAACTCCTGTTATTCGCAGCAGGCGACGAAACCATCGGTATTTTCTGACCGGTCTAGACATGTACTGTAAAAATAAACTGCCGAAGGCATAGCATGCGAATTTTTTAGAAACCTTTCAACCTTTCAACCCTTAAACCTTTAAACCATTAAACCTTTCTACTCTTCACTCAATCCATCCACTACTTACCAACCAATTCTTCAACCTTTCCATCCACAAATCACTTGTAGTTTTATTGTTCATGCCGAATCCATGACCACCTTTTGGATATAGATGAAGTTCCGCACCTACATTATTTTTTAATAAAGAAAGATAATACCGGACACTGTTTTCCACCTTCACGGTCTTATCGTCACCTGCATGGACCAGGAACGCGGGAGGAGTTTGCGGTGTAACCTGGAGCTCACTGCAATATTCAATTATTTTTTGGGAACTGGGAGATTTGCCGATTAGGTTAGTGCGGCTGCCCATATGCGCAAGACTATCGGTAAAACTAATGACCGGGTAAATAAGGATGGAAAAATCGGGTCTCGATGAAATATTTGAGGGATTATCGACTACAGCATTATTAAAATGCGTGGAAGCGGTCGAGGCTAAATGACCACCAGCCGAAAAACCCATGATCCCGATCCTTGCCGGGTCAATATTCCATTTGGCGGCATTTTCCCTTACCATCTGTATCGCCCGCTGCGCATCCTGCAACGGACCGATGGATTTATCGATCATGATAGTGTCATTAGGCAGGCGATACTTCAATACAAAGGCTGTAATGCCCCAGTCATTGAATACTTTGGCTATATCCGATCCTTCATGACTTACGGAAAGGCGGGCATAACCGCCACCAGGGCAAATAATGACTGCAGCTTTTTTCGCGTTTATATTCGACGGAACGTACATTGTCAGTGTCGGCACCGACACCTTGCTAATCCGGAGAACATTATCGGTCGTAATATTTTCTTCCCTGTTGGGTGAAGGTTTGCTGTTGGGCACCTTTTCGTACAAAGGCATTACCGTCTGGGCCATAAGAAACGTGACTGGAACGAGGATCAAAATCAATAGCATAATTTTCTTCATATGTATTCTTTTAGTACAATTTTTTAGTCCTTCAATGCTTTTTCAATATTGCGATCGGGAATGAGCCAGATGAGCGCCACCAGGACGATCATTACCGTGGATATGGCGGGATGAAGAAAGGCAGCGGGGATTGCCAAAATATAGATCAGCAGGGAGATGGTCCCTTTCCTGGACTGTTTTTCCAGCGACTCATGAACACTTAAACTATGGGAAGGGCTACTGATGATCGACCGGAGCAGTATGTAATAGGCGATACCGCAAATGGCTTGTAGCCCGGCATAGACAGCCACCGGCAAGGAACTGAAGTTTTCACCAACCCAGCTGGTTGCAAATGGGATAAGGGAAAGCCAAAAAAGCAGGTGGATATTGGCCCAGATTATTTTACTATTGACATGCGACACCGTATGAAACAGGTGGTGATGATTTCCCCAATAAATGGCAACCAATGTGAAACTTATCACATAGCTCAGGAACGAAGGCAGCACCGCTTTTATGGAGTGCCAGCTCGCATCATGCGGCGCCTTTAATTCAAGCACCATGATCGTAATAATAATGGCAATGACGCCATCACTGAAGGCCTCAAGTCTTGATTTGGTCATCAGGAAGTTTTGTGGTGTTCTAAATTAGCGATAAAACATTCACAACAATAAATCGGCAGTGTCTTAGTTTCAATTAGCCCACAGAGAGCCACGGAGGAGACACAGAGGACCGCAGAGGTGAGACCAATGAAGCAGGGCAGGGGAGGGCATGGTTGTTTTTCCTCTGGGCTATCTGTGCCATTCTTATTTTTCAAACAGGGATACTACCATAAACCGAATCGATATTTGTGATACGCTATTTTTTTGTTTCTTTGCGCCAGCCCAACCCCAAATGACTATCATGAAAGATGTAATTATCCCTGTCGATTTTTCGGAAACCTCGTTGAACGCCGCCCGTTTTGCTGCCGACATGTTAAACGGCAAAACGGACACCCGTGTGATTTTATATCACATGTTCGCTGACAAAGACGAGTCCGATACAGCCGCACAGTATCTCGAAAGCCTGAAAGCTGAATTGCTGTCGAAAGGAGTACATGATAATATCGAGTGCATCAAGGAATACGGCGAAGACCTGATCGATTCGTTAGGAAGGCTCGCCTACCAGAAAAATGCTGAACTGATCGTAATGGGCATTTCCGAAAAGGATGAATGGAGACAATTGCTGATGGGAAGCAACACGCTTAAAATGGCCGAACAAAATGTTTG
>DASSFT010000086.1:0-3280 GCA_035694045.1 Chitinophagaceae bacterium | reverse complement strand
ATACTATTGGGCTGATTCATCCTACCGATCTCGATCTTCGCGGTAAGGGAGTACCGGGAATCATGTATCCCAGGGGAACACTGGTAGATCCGCAATATCAATATAACCCCGAAGGAACAGCCGGCGATAGCAATAATGGCGGCACCATGCATCCAAAATACAGGAAAGTGCAACAGCATGACATCGCCTTGTTGAACCTGCATAAACTGGTCTTTGAAAACAGGCAGGCGATTATTGGGGATTTCACGAGCATTTGGCATCCAGATCATAAAATAACGGGGCCTTACAATTAATAGCAACAAAATTAGCCCACAGAGAGCCGCTGAGGACACGCAGAGGGCCACAGAGCATGTTCAAATAAACTCTTTTTCACAACGCCGGCTACCTCATTCAATTCACCTCTGTGGCTCTCCGTGTATTCACCGTGGCTCTCTGTGGCATTCCTTGCTCCCAGGAAAGTTTATTTCTTACCTACCAGGTTTTTAATTGCCTCTTCGATTGTCGGATACGCAAAGTTGAATCCGGTATTTTCAATTTTACCGGAACTTACGGTCGCACTTTTAAGCACCTCGATGCTCATTTCTCCCAGGGCAAGCTTCAAAGCAAAGGCCGGAACATGAACAGGCAGGAATAGTTGTCCTCTTTTTTTCTTTGCAAGCTCTAACATGAGTGTCTTGTTAGAAACCGGGTTCGGAGAAACGGCATTATAGATTCCGTTCATTTTTTCGTTTTCGATAGCTTCAATGTAAAGATTGACCAGGTCGTCGATATGTATCCAGCTTATGATCTGCTTTCCGCTTCCGAGGATGGCTGCGATACGGAAACGTAGAGATCTCAAAAACTCCGGCAATGCTCCTCCTTCGCGACTTAATACTATCCCGGTACGGAATTTTATCAATCGTTTACCCAATGCCTTTATAGGTTCCAGGCTATTCTCCCATTGCAGGCAGGTGGTTCCCAGGAAATCGTTGTAAGCCGGGTCATTTTCGGTAAATGGATGTGGGTTAGGTACCGAAGGATCCGGCCCATACCAACCGATACCGGAAGAGCTTAGCACTGCCCTGACATGATTATGGTGCTCGGCCAGTGCCTTCGTGATCAATGCTCCTCCCCTTACCCGGCTATTGACAATTTTCTGCTTTCTTTTCTCTGTCCATCGTCTATCAGCCACTCCGGCACCTGCCAGGTGAATGATGTAGTCGGCGTTTGCAATGGCGTCCACGTCGATTGTTTGAGCATCGACATTCCAACGGGCATAAGACAGGTTGGCCATTCCCGGTCGATGTTTTTCGGGTTCCCTTGATAATGTAATGACCTTATAATTTTTCGCCAGCAGGGACCTGGTAAGAGCAGTGCCGATCAAACCTGTACCGCCAGTGATGAGAACTGTTACCATTATATAAAGATACTGGATGCTGGATGCTGGATACTGGATACTGGATCCCTGGTAGTCGACAATGGACACCGCTGCATCTAATATCCTGCATCTAGTATCTAGCATCGATTCCATGCAATAGGCGTCAAATTTTCGCAACTCACGGCCTCAATTCTGCCGGTTGGTCAGATTTTTATAATTAAGCTGTTAAAAATATTATCTTCATTGGGTAATCAAATCTGTCGTATGGCTTCAGTTCTTTCGCTACAAAATATCTCAAAGTCTTATGGGTCTATCCTGGCGTTGAAAAACGTTTCTTTTGATGTTCCCAAAGGAAGCGTGTTTGGCATTCTTGGACCCAATGGCAGTGGTAAGACCACGCTACTGGGTATCGTAATGGATATTCTTAAACCCAGTGCCGGAAATTTTTTCTGGAACGGTCAGCCGGGCAGCAGCAACGAGATGAGGAGGCAAATAGGAACATTACTGGAAACCCCGAATTTTTATCATTATCTCAGTGGGCAAAAGAACCTGGAAATAGCAGCCGCTATCAAACAAAGAGGCAAGGAAGATATTCCCCGGGTTCTGGAAAAAGTAAACCTGACACAAAGAAAAAAATCAAAGTTCAGCACGTATTCGCTGGGTATGAAACAGCGGTTGGCTATCGCTTCAACCCTTCTCGGCGATCCGGATATCCTGGTTTTTGATGAACCGACAAATGGTCTTGATCCTGCCGGTATCGCTGAAATCAGGGAAATGATCAAGCAATTGAACAGGGAGGGTAAAACCATTATAATGGCCAGCCATATCCTGGATGAAGTGGAAAAAGTATGTACACATGTGGCGATCATTCAAAAAGGTGACCTAAAGACAGTCGGCACTGTCCAGGATGTTTTAAATGCCTCACCCGAGGACAAAGTAGTCAGGGTAGACATTGAGCTGGGAGCAGAAAATCTCGCCACTTTGGAGCAAGTATTAAAACAGATGCCGGGTATTTTGGAAATAAGCAACAATGGAACCGGGCTTTCGATTCATGCCGAGGAGTATATCACCACTGGCGGTATCAATAAATATTGCTTTGAGAAAGGGATCATATTAAACCAATTAAATCTCAAACGGAAATCGCTTGAAACAAGATTCCTGGAGATCACAGGAACCCAAAGTGACCGTTAATAAACCTTAAAAACAGAACCGAATGTTCAGGACTCTCCAGATTGAATGGATGAAAATTAAAAACTACCGTGTATTCCAGGTATTCTCCATATTGTACTTACTGGGAATCGTAGCAGTCATATACATTATCCATAAGGTATACATGCAAATAATGGCCGAACTTATGCATGCGGCCAATGCAGATGGGGAAGCCCGCGATATTTTCCGGCTTTTTTCGCCCGATAATATCTGGAATACCGTTTGCTTTTGGACGAGTCTTCTTTTATATCTGCCCGGGATGGTTATCATCAGCCTGTTTATCAACGAGGTTAATTTTAAAACACACAGGCAGAACATTATCGATGGGTGGAAAAGGGAAACCTTTATTTATACCAAGATCGGTCTCATCGTTTGCATGTCCATCGCCGTGACAATAATGAATGCGGTCGCCACCTTCGTGATGTGCCAGATCGCTGGAATTGAATTTTCTCTTGCATCCGGGCTTGATACTTTAGGTTTGTGCTTTCTCCAGACTTTTATCTACCTGATGTTTGCCTTGCTCCTGGCTACTTTTTTCAGAAAAAGCGGTGTCGCCATAATCGTATTTTTTATTTACGGATTGATCCTCGAATCAGTGCTAATGTGGCTGGTGAGTAAGGTCTATCCCGGGGCACAATATTTCCTGCCACTCGAAATCGCTGATGCGCTCATTCCTTTTCGTCAAATGAAGCACATCTATGCAGATCTGCCAGG
>DASSFT010000085.1:0-3552 GCA_035694045.1 Chitinophagaceae bacterium | reverse complement strand
GGCGCTGAACTAAAAATAATCGAAGAAAAGGCCAAGGCCTACAAATCATCGAAAGATGCCGTTGATATCAGCACGCAGGGCGTCAATTATCTTAAAAGTGTTTCCGAAACTGATGGCAAGCTGAACGAAATAAGCCTGCAGATGGCCGTTTTGGACCAGGTTGAAAAATATGCGGACTCCAAGGACAACACATCGTCTATCTCCGTTTCCACCCTGGGAATTAAGGACCCTGTTTTAACGGATATCCTTAAACAAATCTCTGAAAAGGAACTTAAATACGAGAATTTAAAAAAGACCGTGGGTGAAGCCAACCCAATGATGATTTCCCTTAAAAGTGAGATCAACAAGCTAAAGCCCACTGTACTTGAAAATATCCGGCAACAGCGGCAGAGCCTTGTGGCCAGCAAGTTGAACCTGAGTTCGTCGAGCAATGTGTATACTGCCATGCTGCAGACCATACCCCAGAAGGAAAGGGACCTGATCGAGATCAGCCGCGAGCAAAACATCAAGACAAATATTTACAACTTCCTCCTGCAACAAAAAGAAGCGGCAGCTTTATCAATGGTGCCCAATGGTGACGACAACCGCGTTGTTGATAAAGCCCAGTCAACGTATATCCCGGTGGGCCCCAAGTCTACCATGATCTATATGGTAGCGCTTATCTTTTCGATTGCATTGCCAGTTGGATTTATTGCTGCCAAAGGAATGCTGAACAGGAAAGTGATGTTCCGTAATGAAATCGAAAACCTGACCTCCTTCCCTATTATCGGCGAGATCATCCTGGACAAATCAAAAGATCCGCTGGTTATTAAAGAAGGTAAAAGAACATTCATTGCCGAACAGTTCCGGAGGATACGCACTTCCCTGGCCTATCTCGGTACCAGTCACGCCGGTAAAAAACGCGTATTGGTTACTTCTTCTCTTTCGGGTGAAGGAAAAAGTTTTGTGGCGCTTAACCTGGCACTTAGCCTGGCTATGACCGGTAAAAAAGTGGTCCTGCTTGAGCTTGACCTTGCCAATCCTTCCCTGAGCAAAAAACTGGATGTGAATTATGAGCGAGGCGTAAGTAACTACCTGATGGGGGAATGTGAACCTGAAGATGTGATCAAGAGAACGACGGCCAACAGCAATCTCTTCTTTCTACCCTGCGGCACGCTTCCGGAAAATCCTTCCGAGCTGATCATGCACGAAAGGTTGAGAGAGTTGCTCAATTATCTCGAAGAAATTTTTGATCATGTAATCATCGACTCGGCGCCGGCCAGCTTGCTTTCGGATGCTTATGTGTTGTCGCCGATCTGTAATGCCACGCTATACGTGGTTAAGCATAAGTTCACCCCGAAAGTTTACCTGGAGAGATTGGAACAGGAAAACCAGGTGAGCCAGTTGATGAACGTGGGAATAATATTTAACGGTATCAAATCTCGTGGCTTTACCAAGAACGGATACGGCTACGGTTATGGATACGGTTATATTCATGATAACAGCGCCAAGAAAAAGAAAGGCAAGAAAGAGAGAGCATAAGAAACGGGGCTTAGCCATTTTTTTCAAAAACGCTGTCTGCTCATTGCTGTACCTGTAAGTGAGGTGGGCGGAGCCTTTTCCTAATAAAGACCATAAATAATTCCAATGTATTATGAACTTTTATAGACATAAAAAGTCAGTTCATGATCCCGATTACAAAAAAGAAATGGTATGCCCTCTATACCCGCCCGAGGTGGGAAAAGAAAGTGGCAGACCTGCTGGAGAAAAAGAAAGTGGAAGTCTATTGCCCTTTGAATAAAGTGCAGAAACAATGGGCCGACCGCAAAAAAGTAGTTCTCGAACCCCTTTTCACTTCTTATGTTTTTGTGCATGTTACCGAACAGGAACATATAAGCATAAAACAAACCGATGGCGTTGTCAAC
Organism: Chitinophagaceae bacterium; assembly: GCA_035694045.1. Classification (GTDB taxonomy): domain Bacteria; phylum Bacteroidota; class Bacteroidia; order Chitinophagales; family Chitinophagaceae; genus VBAT01. Next base: position 1,648 of record DASSFT010000085.1, on the reverse strand, counting down.
TTTGTTTACTGGTTGAACAAACCGGCCATTATTCGCCATGAGGAGATCGATACGATCAAGAAATTCCTCAACGAATACGATTATGTAAGCGTTGAAAAAACCCAGGTAAATCTCAATGACCGCGTAAGGATCATTAATGGGCCATTGATGATGTGGGAAGGTAACGTCGTCGAGATAAGGACCAACACGGTAAAAATAACGTTGCCGTCGCTGGGACAAACCCTGGTGGCCGAAATAAGAAAAGAAAATCTCGAAACGATAAATCCGTTAGAGGAAGCACAATTAAAAGTGGGATAGATCGAATAATCCGTGTCTGCCCGCTTTAACAATAATGGCCAGCCCGGCCAGCTATGGTTGACCCTATTTGAAAACAAAAATTGTATCTGTAGATGTTGTTGAAAGTAAAAAAGCTGCTCGCAACCGATCTTGTAAAAGTATCCTCGCTTACTGCCGTATCAACCCTCGTCCGGATGATGACGGGAATGGTAAGTATAAAGGTGGTTGCCGGAGAACTTCACCCAAAAGGGGTGGCTCTTCTTGGCCAGTTAGCCAGCTTCAGCCTGATCTTATCAAGCATTGCCACCGGCGGTATCAAAAACGGGATGACTAAGTACGTTGCCCAGTATGGTAATTCCAAAAGAATCTATACCATTTTCCTGTCAACTGGCTTCTGGATCACGTTTGGACTTTCTATTACCTGCGGTCTTGTATTGATTTTGGGGGCTAACTATTTCGCGATTAAAACCCTCAAGGACGCGCAATACACACCCGTGTTCTATGTGTTCGGCAGCACGATAATATTATATGCGCTGAACGAATTGCTGCTCGCAGTCATCAACGGGTTCCGCGAGTTTAAAAAATTTGTCACCGTCAATATCACCGGCAGCATCGTCGGCCTGATCTTTACTGTTGTACTGGCTCTTAACTTTGGAATTTTCGGTGCCCTGATATCGCTCGTAACCTACCAGTCAGTGGTTCTCCTCGTCACGATGGCGCTGATATCAAAATCTTCTCAATTTACCTGGAAGATGTTCTTTGGAAAATTCAGCAAGTCAGCAGCGTTGCGGTTGGCTAATTATTCAAAGATGGCAATCGTAAGCCTGATCGTTCTTCCCCTGGCTCAAATGATCGTGAGAAACTACCTGATTGTTCACGAAACAGCCGATAATGCAGGCCTTTGGGAAAGTATGAACAGGATCTCGAATATTTACCTGACCGTGATCACGACATCGCTCAGCGTTTACTATTTGCCGAAACTGTCTACTTTAAAAACAAACAGGGAAATCAGGACAGAAGTCATGTCGGTTTATAAACTGCTGATCCCTTTCCTGCTTGTCATTTCCTTGTTGATGATCGCGTTCCGGTATTATATCGTCATGATTTTGTTCGCCGACGGTTTCCAGGGTGTGCAGCAATTCTTCCCGATCCAGTTGTTGGGCGATATCCTGAAAATGTCAACCTGGGTGTTGGGGTATATCCTGGTAGCAAAAGCAATGACAAAGACCTATATTATTGTCGAAATCCTGAGCTGTGTGCTGTTCGTTGTGCTTAGCATGGTCTTCGTGAATATGTTCGGGGCGATCGGCGCGACGGTTGGTTACGCGGCAGCTTTTCTCTGCCAGTTACTGGTGATGATCTTTATTTTCAG
>DASSFT010000084.1:0-5314 GCA_035694045.1 Chitinophagaceae bacterium | reverse complement strand
CAATTGTGCATCGAATTTCTTTACATCAAACTGGTAAGTAACCGGCCTCAGTTGTAAAATAAAATCCAGCCCGCGCACATCTTCCCTGACATTGTATTTAAATCTTCCATCAGAGGGAGTGGTAAATGACACCTGTCCTTCAATGACCGTTACCGCTGTGTTGCCAACACGAACTTTGTTGGAAGCATCAACCACTGTATTATAGCCAATCGCGGTTGAATTGGTAAGATTGGTTGCACTTGTAGTGCAAAAAGCCCCGATGCCCGTATTTTGATTGCCATCGACCACACCATTCATTGCCTGGTAGCCGACCGCTGTATTAAACACTCCGGTTGTGTTGTTTGCCAGGGCATTTGCCCCGTCGGCTGTATTCCAGGTACCCACTGTATTGGAAAGGAGTGCCTGGAACCCCGTTGCTGAATTGTCTGCGCCCTCAGTATTAGAGAACATCGAGTTTAAACCATTGGCAGTATTCCGTGCACCCGTTGTGTTCAAAAACATAGCGGATGCCCCCGTAGCTGTGTTATACATACCGGTATTATTTGTATTCAGGGCCTGTCGGCCAAGAGCTGTATTGTCGACACCGGTTGTATTCAGGAGCAATGAACTGAATCCAGCGGCAACATTTCCTGAACCACTCGTATTGCTTTGTAAAGATTGAGCTCCCATTGCTGTATTGGCCGTTCCTATTGTATTGCTCAATAGAGACAAAGCACCCACGGTGGTATTGTTTTCGCCAATAGTATTGCCGGCAAGTGAATAATACCCGCTGGCCGTATTACGATTACCGGTCATATTGTGCTGAAGTGCGCCTGTGCCGTTTGCCGTATTGCCACTCCCGGTAGTATTTAAGAGTAACGACTGGTAGCCGGCGGCTGTATTGTGTGTGCCGGTTGTATTGGCGTACATAGATTGCCACCCGGTCGCCGTGTTCCCGCTTCCGAAGGTGTTAAGCACCAGCGTTTCTGCACCAATTGCAGTGTTGCCAACACCCGTGGCATTAGAATATAAGGACTGATATCCCATGGCAGTGTTGACATCGCCGGCGCTGTTGAGGAACATTGCCTGGTATCCAGTTGCCGTATTATTAGCTCCTGTTGTATTGAATTGCAGGGTACCGCTACCCAAAGAAATATTTCTTGAGCCTGTAGTGTTGGTATATAATGCTCCCCATCCCAGTGCGAGGTTGTCTGTACCGCTTGTATTGGCGGTTAATGTCCGAAAACCCAGGGCGGTATTTCCGCCCGCCAGCCCGATCTGACCTGAAAGTTCACTATTGACTCTAAAAAATAAGGGAGTATAATCTGTCGTGCCGATGAAACGACTGCTATCTGTTCCATCGTTTCCATTGAGAGACCAGCCAGCACTAAGATTTATCCAGGCGGTACCATCATAATGCCAGAAACTCTTGCTGTCCGTATCAAAAACCAACAGCCCTGTTGCAGGCGTTGATATTGAAGTACGTTGTGTACCGGTCATCCTCGGTATCAGCAGTCCTTTACCAGTGCTCTTTATGTCTAATATGGAACTGGCATCCGGGGTTGAACCATCTGTATTAATGCTCACACTTTGTGCATACAACCCTGTTGCTAACCCATTAACGAGCAAAAGGGATAAGAAAAACTTTTTCATGTTTGTTTGTTTTGATCGGTTAATTATTTACTGATGAAGTGGCTTTCTTTTTATAAGCATCTTCCTTTTTCTGCTCCAGGTCCGAGAGGATAACCCGGAAGCTGAACCATATGAACATTCCAATCAGCAGGCAAAGGATGATGATAATGATATAGTATCCGTTGAACCATTTTTTTAGGTTACTACTCATTCATTTCTTATTTGTCGCAAGATTGCGGAACAAATAATCCTTCACCAAAAAATGACCGGGAGAAAAGGGGGACATCTGCGGGACAAAAAAGGGACACTACTAAAATACCTATGCAGCAAGCATTTATCCGTATAAATAAAGGCTAAGATCATTCTCCTAAAGAAGAACCAAAAAGCAAGAACCAAAAAAGCTCAAATATTAAAATTAAAAAACCTTATGGAGTCAATTTGGAGCTTTTTATTTTGTTTTTATTTGGATCTTGGTTCTTGGAATTTTTATCTGGCATCATATTAATTCAACAACATCTTCCAAATCCTGCTCGTCGGGAAGGTTGATTTTTTTGCGGAGACGTTGTTTTGCTTTTTTTACGGCGTCATATGTCACGCCCAGCATCGAAGCCATATCTTTTAACGGCAGTTTTAGCTTGGTCAGGGCGAGTAAGCGAGTGTCTGTTGCACTCAGGTCGGGTATTCGCTCTTTGAGATGGATAAAGAACCCGGGGTATACTTTCTCGAACAATTGCCGGAATTTTTTCCAGTCATCCTCCGTCAGGATGGTAGCTCCCAGCAGGCTGTTTATATGCTCTGTTCGTTCCTGGCTGATATTCTCCCTGTTTATTTCATCCCGCAATTGTTCCAGCACCTCTGTCTTTTCTTTCAGTTGCTGTGTATAGCTGATAAGTTCCTGCTTCGCGAAATGAAGTTGCTGTTGCGCCAGCTCCTTTTCTTTATTCCGTTTCAGCAATTGCCTGTTTACCCATAAGAAACTTATCATAGCAAGCAGGATAAGGCCAATCAGTAAACTATTGCGCAGAATGATCTGTTCCTTGCGCTTGCTTTCCAGTTGACTCACCTCATTTAGGTGTTTTTCGGTTTCGATTTTTAATACCGCCTGGTTATACGCCCTTTTATCGTTCAATTTGGTCACGCTGTCTTTGTAAAACAGCAAAGAGTCAGCATACAACCCGATATTTTTATTATCTCCATTGGCTTTTGAAATCTGGTAAAGATTCTCATACCAGCTCCTCAACTGTGTTACATCCCGGAAAGTGTAAACTGATTGACGGGCGAGGTCCATATATTTTTGAGCCAGTGCCAATTGACCTTTCCTGATATAGATAGCGGTCAGTGTCATCGCTGCGTTGACCGCGCTACCTGTTTCTCCTGCACGGATACTTGCGATATAATCGGCTTCTACCAAGGGCAGCGCTTCATCATATTTTTGTTGAGAATAATAAGTAAACCCGAGATTACCATTGGCCAGCGCCATATAGAATGAATCTTTGACCGCCGCGGCACCGTTGTAAGATCTGCGGTACCATTTTGCGGCCGAATCATATTGTTTTAAATGCTGGTAACACAGTGCAATGGTATTATTAATGCTGGGAAAATAGATCAACGAACTCCACCACGATGGCAACAGCGTTGTCTTCTTAAGATATTTGATCGCCTCTCCATATTCTCCGAAGCGATAGTAGCAACCGGCTAATCCATCTGCATATCGTAACAGGTAAGGATATTTTACCGGGTCATATTCATCAAAAACATTTTGTGCCTTTAGCATGTATTCAAATGCGGGCACATACATATTTTCTGCAAAATAAAAACTTCCGGCAAAGTGCCAGCATTCAGCACGGACAATCGGCCAGTGCTTTTTGCCTGCCTCATTGGCTGCATCGAGCATGGCAGCAGCGGCTTTTTCCGCTGTACCTTTTTTCCCGGCATTGTAAAATTGAAGCAGCAACCAGGCCTGTCGTTGCAATAGCATATTGTTTCTCTCTGAAAATAAGTTCTCCGCATTGGTAAGCGCTGCGTTTACCAGCTCTGGCTCTTTTTTAGTCAGATCATGATAATACCATTTTAATAAGGCAAGTACCTGCTGTTCTTCAGGAATTGCAATAATAGAATCTGCCTGGGAGAAACCAGGTTTAGCCCGGCACAGGAACAACAGCAGGAATAAAAGTTTTACCAATTTCACTGATGAAAGATAAATGATACGGTCAACTAAAGAACCAAGAATCGAAGAAACAAGAACCAAATAAAAATTACCGGTTAAATTTAAAGACAACTCCCTTTATTTCAATTAAATGGGCAGTTCGGGATAATCGGCAATTTCTTTTGAGATCTAATTTCAAATCTGACAATTACACAGGATTCATAACCTATAATTCTAAATTTCTACCCCATCCTACCACTTGTCAATAAAAACCTAAATCCCATCCAATTGATCTTACTGACCAACGTATTATCGTTAATTTAGTCGACCGTTCATTTTAAAATAAAGTATATGCCAACAACAACATGTGAGATTTCAGGAGCAACGTATCGCCTGGATTATACCAAAATGCAATCGAAAAGAGGAACCTATTATTTCGGGAAAATACATAGCGAGCCCATTACCGGTTTTGCTTTTACCGCATTAACCGCAGGTGGGCATGAATTCGATGATAGTCGCGAACCCATGAACCGGCAGGAGGCTATCGTGAATGCTATACAGGTCCACGAGAGTCAATAGGCAGTTGTGGAGACCAGGCGTTTGTAGATTTATCAATTTCTATTAGGCGAATCGGGGCTTTCTGGTTTAATTATAATCCCGATGAGATAAACTGCACTCATACCACGAGAATAAGTGCCGTCTACAAAAAGGCCGAACATGTTTGAAATTGGAAGTATCAATGTTGCCTCCAGGGTCCTTAATGAGCTTTTATTTTCATTAAATATTTTCTGATAGCGGGAAGCTCCAAAAAGTGAAAGCGACGCTTCGATTGATAAATTTATTGCACCTCCTTTTTTAAATGTCAGCCCTTCAAATTCCAGCCCAATCGTATTTCTCATTTGACTGAGATTGACGGTAGAACTATCCGGCCCAACTTTAGTAAACGTGTTTAACCGATAAGACGAAGTCAGGTATGGGCGGAAGTGAATTGTATTTTCCTCACGTTCTCCAAATTGAAAAGGAAAGTCCCAGGTGAGCCCAAGCCCGATACCTAATCCTTGTACAGACTGAGTTAAACTTGTCAATTGCTTTGTAACGCTGTCTTTATTGGTGTTAGAGATAAAGTCGGCAAAGTTGCCGATAATGGCAAAAGATGGGCTTCTTTTCCTGGTTGAAAATTTTTCCGCCAACGGATTTATTATGACTTTTGCGGCTCCTATAAAAGAATTATCCTCGGTAATTCCATCAAGGTTATAACCGATTTTTGCCCCTATCCAGGTGCTAAGAGGGGATACCGCACCACCTCCTCCTCCAAATAATTCAATGCGCATTTCAGATTGATTACCTACTTTAAAACTTTCCGGGGCAAATCCGGAGTTGCTAAAAGACAATTCATCTCCAGGCCTTCCACGTATTTTAAACCTCCCATTTTGATCTGTAACAGTTGTGAAAGATGCTCCGAATTCATCCGTTGATGTTTTATTGACTACTGTAACGCCCGCAAGAGGTTGTCCATTCTTATTAGTAACCACGCCCCTGATCTCCGTTAAGCTTTGG
>DASSFT010000083.1:0-7397 GCA_035694045.1 Chitinophagaceae bacterium | reverse complement strand
TTAAACCTTTCAACCTTCAAACCACTAATCCGTGCATCCGTGGCAATCCTTCAAATCAGTGATCATTTCTCCTGGCACAACTCTATCAATACTCCATTTGTATTTTTTGGATGCAAAAAACACACTAGTTTGTTGTCGGCTCCGGGTTTCGGATCTTCATTTAACAACACAAACCCTTCTTCTTTCAGACGTTTCATTTCTACAATAATATCCTGCACTTCGAAGGCAATATGATGCAACCCTTCGCCTTTTTTTTCAATGTACCTGGAAATAACCCCTTCGGGGTCGCTGCTTTCCAGCAGTTCGATCTTGGTTGTCCCGGATTTGAAAAATGCGGTATTGACTTTTTCGCTTTCTACAGCCTCGGTTTTATAGCTTTGGCTGTTCAATAATTTCTCGAATAAAGGAACGGAGGCAGCCAGGCTTTTAACTGCGATACCTATATGCTCAACTTTTTGCATGACAAGGGTTTCTGTTTAGCTAAAATTAAGATTTAAGCCCAAGATTGGCTTTTAAAGCAGAACCTTTTGAGCTAATTTTGTGTTTAGTATTGACCAATTTATGCTACAATTCCCGGTTTATCTTGATTATAATGCGACTACCCCCTGCGACCCCCGGGTTGTGGAGGCCATGCTGCCTTATTTTGGCCGGTATTTCGGTAATCCCGCCAGCCACAACCATTCTTTTGGCTGGGAGGCTGAAGAGGCTGTTGAACAGGCCCGGGAGCAAGTAGCCAAACTGATAGGAGCTGATCCAAAGGAAATAATCTTTACATCGGGTGCTACGGAAGCCGATAACCTGGCTATTAAAGGTGTGTTTGAAACGTATGCGGTAAAAGGTAATCACATTATTACCTGCTCTACGGAACATAAAGCGGTACTGGATACCTGCAAGCACCTCGAAAAGAACGGAGCGGAGGTGACATACCTGGAAGTTGACAGCAATGGTTCGATTGATATTGGAATGTTGGAAGCAGCCATCAAACCTTCAACGATTCTTATTGCAATCATGTATGCCAATAATGAAACGGGGACCATCATGCCGGTAAAGGAAATTGGCGCGATTGCAAAACGAAGAGGCGTAATTTTTTTTAGTGACGCTACCCAGGCAGTGGGAAAGATCCCGGTAAATGTGATCAGTGATGGGATTGACTTGCTATCACTGTCAGGACATAAAATATACGGCCCTAAAGGTGTTGGCGCTTTATATATTCGAAGGAAAGGTCCAAGGGTTAAATTAACAGCTCAGCTGGATGGCGGAGGACATGAACGTGGAATAAGAAGCGGGACATTGAATGTACCCGGAATTGTGGGTCTTGGCAAAGCCTGTGAAATCAGTCATACTGAAATGGAAAATGAGTTGAACAAGATCAAAAAGTTAAGAGACAGGTTGGAAACGGATTTGCTGCAAATTGAAGGCAGTTCTTTGAATGGAGATAAGAATAAGCGGCTTCCAAACGTTACTAATATTGCGTTTAAGTATGCAGAAGGTGATAGCCTGATCATGGCGATCAATAAGAATATAGCTGTTTCGTCCGGAGCGGCCTGTTCTTCGGCAACACCTGAACCATCACATGTCCTAAAAGCCATGGGATTGGATGATGAGTCGGCCAACAGTTCGATCCGGTTTAGCCTCGGGAGATTTACAACCGGCGAGGAAATCGACTATGTCGTAGAAGAGGTGACGGCCAAAAGCCGGGAATTAAAAAAAACAAGAACATTAATCCAGGAAACTAATTTATAAAATTATGCATCAGACATTAGAAAATGCGATTCATGTAAGCGATAAGGCGAAGATCAAGGTACAGGAGCTGTTGAAAGAAGCGGGTGTGAGCAATGATCCATCTTATTTTCTTCGCGTAAGCGTGGTAGGAGGGGGTTGTTCAGGTCTTAGTTATAAGATGGATTTTGACAATGAGTCAAAGCCCACCGACCAGGTATTTGAAGACAACGGTATGAAGATAGTGACTGACATGAAAAGCCTGTTATATCTTGTCAATACAACGCTTGAATTTTCAGACGGGCTGAATGGGAAAGGTTTTTATTTTAATAATCCCAATGCCACCCGTACATGCGGATGTGGTGAAAGCTTCGCGGTGTAGAAGGGTAAAAATATTTTTAAAGTCCCGCCAGAATTGGCGGGACTTTTTCATGGCTATTATGGATCAATGATCAGCTTACTTTCTTCGGTGGAGCTGGGGGAGGAGGTGGTGGAGGTGGCAGGATTTTCAATATTGCTTTACCATACTTCTCTTCAAAGGCATTTTTCTCTTTCTCGCCACTGATATTGTACATTGATTTTGTCTTGTCTTTATGCACCACGACAATCACTTTATCGGACCTCCAGTACAATTTGGCTACATCGGGATTCTTTTTATAGAATTCATTGAGCTCTTTGGTCGGGGGAACATACTTCGTTATTTCAACATTGGGCGGCGGGGGCGGGGGCGGCGGCGGAGGAGGGTCATTTTGAGCTTTCAGGGCACTGATGATTGCCAGGCAACCAGACAGTAACAAAAGTTTTTTCATGCAGAAGATTTTCTTTTAGATTCAGGAATGATCTTTTTCCATACCCAGCCAATATTTTGGTTAAACCCTTCGTTACCTATTAAATATCAGGAGTTTCATTTATTTTGCAACTTCTTTATCCAAATCTATGTGGGCCATTTGTAAAAAGGAACTCCGCCAATTTTTTAGCAGCCTCACCGGTTATATCGCTATTATCGTCTTCCTGCTGGCCAATGGCCTGGTGCTTTTTGTATTTGAAAATAATATCCTGGATTTCGGCTATGCCACACTTGACAGGTTTTTCCAGCTGGCTCCCTGGATTTTGCTGCTTCTTATCCCTGCGATCACCATGCGAAGCCTCTCCGATGAATTCAAGGCAGGCACGTACGAGATTCTGCAAACAAGACCCTTAAGTCGCTGGCAGATCATCGCCGGGAAGTACATGGGAAGCCTGATTGTAGTGATCATTGCACTGATCCCCACTATTGTTTATTTCTTTTCGATACAACAGCTTTCTGCCAATGAAGGTATTGATACCGGGGCTGCAATCGGCTCGTACATAGGGTTGGTTTTTTTGGCCGCGGTATTTACAGCCATTGGTATTTGCACCAGCAGCTTTACCAACAATTCGGTCGTGTCTTTTATCGTCAGTCTTATCGCCTGCGCATTGCTGTACTACGGCTTCAATGCAATCAGTCATTTGCCGGGCCTCGAAGGAAACGCAGATTATTATATTGAGATGTTGGGAATCGATTTTCATTATCACAGTATCAGCCGCGGTGTTATCGATTCAAGAGATGTACTTTATTTTTTAAGCGTGATCTTCCTGCTGCTTACCATTACTCACCGGAATTTATTAAAACGATAAATGAAAGGCATTCAAAAAATAATCGCGTCAAGGTACGGTTGGCTGCTGTTGTTGATCCTGTTGGTGGCTATTAACTGGCTGGCTTCCTCCTTTCATTCCCGCCTCGACCTGACGAAGGAAAAAAGATATACGCTCAGCGGAGCGACAAAAGACCTTTTAAGCAGCCTCGACGATGATGTGCAGGTAGATGTTTTTTTAAAGGGAGATTTTCCTTCAGGGTTTCGAAAGCTGGCGAATAGTACAGATGAGTTTTTGCAGCTGTTGAAGGACAGGAATAGCTCAAGGGTGCATTATTCGTTCATTTCTCCACTGGATAAAGTTCCGGGAACAACAGTGTCCTGGGGAGATTCATTGACTCGTCTCGGTGCGGTACCGATAAACCTGACGGTGCAAAAGCAGGCCGGGCAAAGCAGCAACATTATCTTCCCCGTCGCCGTAATGCGTTATAAGGGAAAGCAGTCGCTCGTCAATCTTTACCCGGGGGCGAGTGGCAGAATCTCGCAGGAAGAAATCAATAGCGCCGAGGCATTGATGGAATACCAGTTTGTAAAGACGCTGGATAAACTTGTAAAAGAAAACAAACCATCTATCGGGTACGCAATTGGTAATGGAGAACCCGTTGATGGGCGCTCTTACGATTTGGTCAAATTATTAAGCCAGGACTATCAATTTGGAATTGTCAACTTCAAACAACAACCTGCAATACCCAATATAGATGTATTGCTGATCGTAAAACCTACAGACCAATTTACCGAAGAAGAAAAGCTTAAAATAGATCAATACGTAATGCGGGGAGGAAAATTGCTGTGTTTTATTGATAATCTTATTGCCGAACAAGATAGTCTGTCTTTTAAACCGGAAACTGTTGCCTATGACCGGAACCTTAATCTTACCGATCTTTTTTTCCGTTATGGCCTCAGGATAAACACAGATTTGGTGATGGATCTCCAATGCGATGTAATACCGCTGGTCGTTGGAGGCACGCCTGAAAATCCACAGATCAGCTTTGTAGGATGGAACTATTACCCCTTGTTCGATGCGGGCAAGAGTAAGTTATTAAACAAACTCCCTGGTTATGTGGCAAGCCGTTTTGCAAATTCAATGGACACCATCCAGGCAGCGGGGGTCAGAAAACATGTGTTATTATCATCGTCTGCTAATTCGCGAATAATCAAAACACCTGCATTAATAAGTTTAAACGAGAACAAAAATGTACCCGAAGACGAAAAATTTAAACAAAGCGATATACCCGTAGCTATACTGGCCGAAGGCAAATTCACTTCCCTGTATAAAAATCGGGTTAACCAGACACAACGCGACAGTCTTCATGCTCATGGATCGGATTTCAGGGAGTTGTCAGTTGACAACAAGATGATCGTGGTGGCCGATGGAGATATCGTATTAAACGAAATGGAACGAGAAGTGGGCTACCTGCCAATGGGATGGAACCGCTATACTTTCCGGGAATACCAGCAGCAAACGGAGTATGGAAAACTCTTTATACCCGCCGCCAACCAGGAGTTTTTGTTAAACTGCGTGGAATACCTGGTAAACAACCCGGCTATTATGGAAACCCGCAATAAGGATATTGTCCTTCGCCTGCTCGATTCAAGCAGGGTAAAGGAACAGAAAACGACCTGGCAGTTTATCAATATTGCTCTGCCGGTGCTGCTTATTATCTTGTGTGGATTTATTTACCAGCAACTCCGGAAACGCCGATTTGCATAGCATCCAGCATCTAATATCAAGCATTTAGTATCCAGTATCCAGCACTATCTTTGCCCTTCAACTAATCAAAAAACAGCGATGACGTCTGATCAGATCGCTTATCTCGTATTCGGCATTGTTTTATTACTGGCTTTGATTTTTGATTTAGGGCTGTTAAGCAAGAAGAATCATAAAGTAAGTCTTAAGCAGGCGCTCTATCAAACTTTTTTCTGGACCGGTCTTGCCCTTGCTTTTTTTATTTTCTTGTTGATCCAGGAGGGACGGACGCTCGCCCTCGAGTATCTCAGCGCATACCTTATGGAGTGGAGCCTGAGTATCGATAATATTTTTGTTTTTATTATTATTTTTTCTTCGTTCGGGGTCAGGGAAAAGCACTATGGCCGGGTGTTGCTTATCGGCATACTGATGGCAATAGTATTGCGTATCATTTTTATTACAGTGGGCGTGGTGCTGGTAGAAAAATTTGAATGGATACTGCTGGTATTTGGTGCTTTCCTGGTTTATACAGGCTATAAAATGTTCACAGCAAGTGACGATGAAGAGTTTGAGCCACATGATACAACGGTTTATAAATTTCTCAAAAGAGTATTACCACTGACACCCCAGGATGGAGATGGAAAATTTTCGATCATAGAGAACGGAAAACGGCGGTATACGGTTTTGTTCATTGTGGTGATCATGTTGGCGGCTATCGATGTGGTCTTTGCCCTGGATTCCATCCCGGCAGTGCTGGGTATTTCCAGGGATAAACTGGTTGTTTACACCTCCAATATTTTCGCGGTATTGGGACTTCGATCACTTTTTTTCCTGCTTCGCGGTGCTGTGAGCAAGTTCGATTACCTGCAACAGGGAATAGCAATTGTGTTGGTCTTTATCGGCCTGAAAATGCTGGGTGAGCACTGGATCAACCAGTGGATGGACCAGACAACGCAGGTTTTCATTTCACTCGGTATGATCGTTCTTTGCATATCCGGCTCTATTTTCTATTCTATTTTTATGAAGAAAAAAGGACTGCCGCCCGATGTAAAGGATGATGACATTTACTAATTAGTGTTCCATTTTATATTTCGTATTACTTGAAATATTCCTTGCAGCATATCGCCGCTATTGTTAAATCAGTTTCCACGGTCAGCGACGCCGTGGTTGAATACCTGGTACTCGATAGCCGGAAAATTTATTCACCCGCGACTTCATTGTTCTTTGCATTGAAAGGCCCCCGCCGCGATGGCCACCAGTTTATCCCGGAATTATATAAAAAAGGCATCCGGAGTTTTGTCATAAGTGAATTACCCGGACCGGCCGTCTATCCTGATGCTAATTTCATTTTGGTCGATGATACGCTGCAAGCTTTGCAAAGCCTCGCCGCTTTTCATCGGCGGCAATTCAGTATTCCCGTGATCGGCATAACGGGAAGCAATGGGAAGACGATCGTGAAGGAGTGGCTATACCAGCTACTGCATGATCATTACAATATAGTTCGGAGCCCAAAAAGCTATAACTCGCAAATTGGCGTGCCACTAAGCGTATGGCAGATGAATGAACAGCACACATTGGCCATTTTTGAAGCGGGTATTTCCATGCCGGGTGAAATGAAAAATCTTTGGGAGATCATACGACCCACCATCGGCGTGTTTACCAACCTGGGCGAAGCTCATAGCGAAGGATTTGAAAACAGGCAGCAGAAAGTTGAAGAGAAGATACAACTGCTGCGCGGTGCAGAAAAAGTTGTTTTTAGCGGTGACCAGCCCGAGGTCAACAAAACTATTGGTTTGTGGTGGGACGCAGAAACCCATGCAACCCATAAAGAGCCGTTTTTTATGTTCTCCTGGGGAATTAGGGACTATGACATTCTCCAGGTAACGGGTATAAAAAAATATGACGATCATACTTTGATTTCGGCTTCAATAAGACCCAAAGCATTAGCTAAAACTACTGCAGACCTGGCTATAAAGATTTTCTTCACCGACGATGCTTCGATTGAAAATGCCATCCATTGCTGGTGTGTGATGCTGGCTCTTGGCATTGATCAACCGGTAATAGAAGAGCGAATGAAGAATCTTCAGCCGGTCAATATGCGACTGGAACTTAAAAAGGGGATCAATCATTGCAATATTATCAATGATAGTTACAGTGCCGATCTGAGTTCCCTGGAAATCGCTTTGAACTTTTTGAATCAGCAGAATGTTGGATCCAGGAAGACGGTTATCCTGTCTGATTTTCTCCAAAGTGGTTTGAACGATGATGAACTGTATACTTCAATTCTCGAAAACCTCGAGAGGCATAAGATAGACAGG
>DASSFT010000082.1:0-2351 GCA_035694045.1 Chitinophagaceae bacterium | reverse complement strand
CCAGCGGTTTAAGGTGGATGTAAGAAGTCTACGCTATCCAGGTTTGATATCCTATAAATCAGCGCCGGGTGGAGGTACTACAGATTATGCAGTAGAAATATTCCATGAAGCGCTTGAAGAAAAGAAATATGAATGTTTCCTGAAGCCTGACACCTACCTGCCAATGATGTATATGCCGGATGCCATCCGGGCAACAATTGAATTAATGGAGGCTCCCATGGATAAGATTTCCATCCGGACATCTTATAATCTATCCGGGATGAGCTTTTCCCCCAAAGAGATTGCTTCAGAAATAAAAAAACATATACCTGAATTTAAAACTACGTACAAACCCGATTACCGGCAGGCAATCGCAGACAGTTGGCCACAGAGTATTGATGACAGCGTGGCAAGAAATGACTGGGGATGGAAGGAAGAGTTTGATTTGGGTGCGATGACGAAAGATATGCTGGATAACCTACAGTAGGGAAATTACTAATGACCGATTGTTGTTGTATCCTATTCGCAGGTGCAATAATTAGTAATTAATAATCACTTCATCGGGCGATACTAAATTTATCAAAGACTGTGAGTGGAAGCTCAGCCGCCACAACACTCGAAACAACTGCCTTCGGCGGACCTATGCGACACCACTGAATTAATTTTTCGATTTGTTCTTCAGCACCGGTTGCTATGATCTCAACCGTATCATCCGGCCTGTTTTTTACCTGGCCTTTTATGCCTAATGAATTAGCCAGTTCTTTTGTGCTTTGCCGGTAAAACACCCCCTGCACCTTGCCTGAAACAATAATGGAAACTGTTTTTTGCATCTTAGAACGGGATCAGGTTCACAATTTCTTCGAGGTATTGCTGGTCCGTTGTATCATATTGATCCAATTCTTCGCTGTCGGCGTCCAGCACCGCGACGACCTGCTGGTTGCGGATGACTGGTATGACTATTTCCGATTTCGACAAACTACTGCAGGCAATATGCCCGGGAAACTTTTCGACATCGGGAACGATAATTGTCTTTGCCTCGGCCCAACTTGTACCACAAACACCCTTGCCTTTTTTTATCCTCGTACAGGCAACCGGTCCCTGGAATGGACCTACCACCAGCTCATTGTTTTTTACAATATAAAACCCAATCCACAGCCAACCGAATTGTTCCTTTAGTGCGGCCGCGATGTTAGCGAGGTTTGCAATCAAATCAGTCTCGCCTTCCAACAATCCTTTAATCTGTGGAATCAGCGATCCGTATAGTTCGGTTTTATTACCGGTGATAATTGTTAGATCTTCTGCCATTCCACAAAGATACAGCTGTACAATAATTAGTGTTGAATGGTGTTGCTGAAGGTTGGCTACCGCCTTTTATGTTAACTACCGGTCATTTCTTACGATGGAAATATTTGCCGATAGAAATACCTATAACCCGGTGCTTTATCCGCGGGCCCAGGTCGGCATTATTTATATTGGCGAGTCCTTCGGTAAACTGTCCGAATACCATAAAACCGCTCTTTGTCTCGTAACCAAGCTGCAAAAGAACGTTCACTGAATAGTGACCATAGTAAGGAAAGCCATAAGGCATGGCATGATCGACCGATCCGCCGGTTTTGAGATCATATTTTTCCGTTCCCCCAAGTTGAAAATCCAGTGAGGGGCCTCCCTTGAGAAAAAAATGATCTGGCTGGTCGCCAAAATCTAATTGGAGCAGTAGGGAAAGCTCAACTGTGTGTATCGAAGTGTTGTTGTTGATAGCTGCAGTATCGGGAGGGAAAGCGTACCGGTTAAACGTTACTTTATAACCCTTGAGACTGTAAAAAAGGGCGGGACTGAAATAGAGGTGATTGTCAAAAGGCACTTTCAGGCAGCCGCCTGCATGAAACCCGTATTTGCCTTTCGTAGGTTGCTTTATATCTTCGACAGAATATTTTGCCGTGGTTAACTGGGGGCCTGCAAAAACACCAAAAAGAACCTGTGAACGGCATACCATAGTAATCAATATAAGTACAAGTAAGCAGCAGGTATTTTTCATGAGTTGAAGGGTGTGTGGCGATATATGCTTAGTAGTAATAATGGGAATAGGTAATTTAATTGCTCAGGCCAGGAGAATCAAAGGGATGGACTTTTAAACAGATTACTAAAGATAACTATTAATTGCTGGTAAACCAAAGCTTGTGAGAGACGTAGTCCTGCAATAAACGCTCATTATCTTAAAGCCTTTAAATGATCCCGTCTTATTTAAATTTTTTTGCCGGGTCTTTGATATCCTGGCTCTTATTATATTGTTGCGAATCTCCTTTAGGTATAGAAAGATTTTTCCATTCGCGATCTCGGATCATTCTCCCGATATAAACAATCTGCCCAACGTG
>DASSFT010000081.1:0-2319 GCA_035694045.1 Chitinophagaceae bacterium | reverse complement strand
GTCGGCACCGGAGTTGCCATTCCAAAGGACGCGGTGACTATCGACTGTAGCGGCAAATTCATCTATCCATCTTTCATCGACATCTATGCCGATTATGGCATGCCAGCCCAGCAGGCTACAACTGGCTTTGGCGGGTTCGGCGGCGGCAATTTCACTCCGGGGCAGCAACCGCAGTTGGATGCGGGAACCAAGGGCGCCTATGGCTGGAATGATGCCGTCAAAAGCACGGCCGATGCCTATAAAGTTTTTGCGGCCGACGATGCCAAAGCAAAACCTTTACGTGAGGCCGGGTTTGGTACCGTGCTTTGCCATGTCAGAGACGGCATTGCCCGCGGCACCGGGGTTGTAGCAACACTGGCTACCGAAAAAGAAAACCTGGTTATTCTCAAAGAAAGAGCTTCGGCACATTATTCATTCAGCAAAGGTTCATCCAGGCAAAGCTATCCCAGTTCCATGATGGGAATGATGGCCTTGTTACGCCAATCTTACCTGGATGCACAATGGTATAAATCAAAACCGGTTGGCGAAGGAGTGAACCTCACGTTGCAGGCCTGGAATGATGAGCAGAACCTGCCGCAGATATTTGAGGCCAACGACAAATGGAATGATCTGCGTGCCGACCGTATCGGTGACGAGTTCGGAGTACAATATATAATTAAGGCCGGCCAGAATGAATACCAGCGCATGAAGGAAATGAAAGCAACGAACGCTACTTTCATTCTTCCCCTGAATTTTCCGCAGGCACAGGATGTGGAAGATCCCAACGATGCACGCTTTGTTTCATTGAATGATATGAAACACTGGGAGCTTGCCCCTACCAATGCGGCCGCATTTGAAAAAGCCGGTGTTCCTTTTTGCCTGACGACAGCTGACCTCAGAAATGTAAACCAGTTCTGGACTAACCTGAGAAAAGCCATGGATTATGGACTTACCGAAGCAAAAGCACTGGAAGCATTGACAAAAACCCCGGCTATGATCCTGGGCATCTATAACCAGGTCGGAAGTATCGAGACCGGTAAACTGGCGAACTTCCTGGTCACATCAGGTTCTCCCTTTGATGAAAAGACCAGTATTTACCAAAACTGGGTGCAGGGTACGAGATATATTGTAAAGGACCAGGCAGCAGCCAATGTTGCCGGTACGTATAATCTCAAAGTAAACTATCCTTCGGGCGCTGAAACGTATACATTGGATGTAAAGAGCAGTACTTCTCTCACTATGTATGGCAAGGATACATTGAATGCCAAACTTAGTTATGATGGTAAAACTGTTAAACTTAGTTATGCGCCGATGACCAGGAGGCAAAGACCGCAGGGTGGTGAAGGAACACAAAGACCGGGGGGTGGTTTTGGTGGCAGGGGAGCCGGTGGAGAGGTTACGCTACCTGCATCTGCAACGAGATTGAGCGGTTTCAGTAATGGCAAGGAATGGAATGGTACAGGTACAGATTCATTGGGAAATTCATTTACCTGGACAGCAAATTTTGTAAAAGCTGCAGAGCCCAAGGTCGATAGTGCTAAGAAAAAAGAATCGCCTGTAATCGGGAAAGTGGTATATCCTTTCGAGCCTTTTGGATGGTCAGAAGAGCAGCAACCCAAACAGGAAACTATTCTTATCAAAAACGCCACTGTATGGACTAATGAAGCGGAGGGAGTTTTACAAAATGCCGATGTATTAATTAAGAACGGAAAGATTGCAGCCGTTGGTAAAAATCTATCGGATGCTTCTGCAAGAGTGATTGATGGTACGGGCAAGCATGTTACTCCCGGTATTATCGATGAACATTCACATATCGCGGCCGCTTCTATTAATGAAGGCGGGCAGAGCGTAACTTCAGAAGTCCGTATTGCGGACAATCTTAACCCGGATGATATAAATATCTATCGCCAGTTGAGCGGTGGTGTTACTACTTCACATATCCTGCATGGTTCGGCCAACGTGATTGGTGGTCAAACTCAATTAATAAAGTTGCGCTGGGGAGCTGATGATGAAGAATTGAAATTCAAAGGTGCTGACGGCTTTATCAAATTCGCATTGGGCGAAAATGTCAAACGTTCCCCTTCGGCTCTCGGTAACAGCTCAAACAACAATCGTTACCCTGATACAAGAATGGGTGTTGAACAAGTGTTGGTGGATGCATTTACCCGGGCAAAAGATTACAAAAAAGCATGGGCAGATTATAATTCTGCTAGGGATAAACTGACAAAGGAAAAGAAACCTATCACTTCATTGCAGACACCCCGTCGCGATCTTGAACTGGATGCATTGGTAGAGATTTTGGATAAGAAAAGATTTATCACCTGCCATTCCTATGTGCAG
>DASSFT010000080.1:0-2924 GCA_035694045.1 Chitinophagaceae bacterium | reverse complement strand
CCATTAATTTTTCCTGCAAAGGATAGGGAGCAAATACTCCCTGCAAGCCTGTCTGTACTTTTTGCAAAAACATGCCCGGGTAATCGAACAGGTTCGCATCAGTGATAGCAAGATGATAGTTATTCGGTAAAGAAACAGTTACCGGGGCAAACGTAAGCATTGTATCAGCAATATCGACTAATGACTGCTTCTTATAAACAGCTTCAAAACTCGTGTGAAACCGGTCCATGTTCTGCCGCTTGTCGATGCCTGCGAACCATACCTGGGCAGAAGGGTCCAGCCCAAAAAAGGCTGTTTCTCTTTCTATGTTGATGGAGTCCCTGAAACGGGTTTCCATCCGGTAGGCCATCCCGTTATTGTATAACCTGAACTCGATACCAAAAGGTTCTTTAAAAATCAATTTAAGCCAGCTATAGCTATTCGCTACCTTTTTCCGCCGGTAAGGAACAGGAACATCTATTATTTCATTAACCCTGCCATAGAGGCTTTTTGTAACAACGATTTTATCTGAAAATTTTTTGCCATTATCAAGCTGCAGGTCTGCCGTCGAGGAAGACATCAACAAATCCGAAGAAGCAAACAACTGATAGGATAGTTTTTCCCCGGTTTTTATCTCCAGGCGAATCGACGAATCCGGCGAAAATAATTGAAAGGATTTTTGGGTGAAGCCGGTATTGCTACCGGCAAACATGATAAGAACCGCGAGTAACATTTTACTCTTTATCGTCTCATTTTTATTTTTCTTCATTTTATTTTCCCGGCAATAAATCGCTTAATTGAATGACAAGGATCTTTCCTTTCATAATATCCTTTTCCAGGTTTTCTTTATTAAATTCTTTTTCCTGGTTGATCTTTTGCAGGAGCGCTTCCCATTCTTCAACGATTGCCTGGATACTCCTGTTCTTGACTGTTTTGAGTTTGTTCTTCAATATTTTCATTTTTTCATAATCAACAATCCCCTCCCTCATCTTTTCAAAATGAATACCAGCGGCGGCGCCGGGATATACCATGAAGCAATCGCCTGCAGGCCACAACAAGTGCCGGGCATCACGGACGGGGTCAGCAGGCCAGGCATCGTAGGCCCAACGAAGTAGTCCATCATATCCATGTGCCATCGAATACCAGCCCAGCCAGCGGCCTTCAACGGGAGGTGAAAAAACAAATGTATTGGGCTTCGGTGGCGTGCAGCAGATATAATAAGTCGAGGTTTGTCCTTTCAGTGAACGTGAGCCAACGTCATCAACACCGGGTTCCTTACCAAATACACAGGAATAGTCATCCAACATTCCATTCAATTCAGGATGCCAGTCGCCAGCATAGGTTATTTTCCATTTCGGCGAATGTTTTTTCACAACCCGGATCGCAGTAAGCGTTTGTTCCATGGCATTTTCATTAATGCCAATATATGTTTTGCCAAACCACCCTTTCTTCTCAAGGTGCGATTTGAGATCGGTCAGGAAAATGTTCCAGTTTGTTTTAAATGTATCGGAAGTCGGCTGCCATCTCTCGAATACATAAGCCCCCGTTTTTTCATCCAGGTACCGGAATCTTTCTCCCCAGGGAATGGGTGTATAAAGAGTAATAGCCTTGTCAATTCCCAGTTTCATAGCCAGCTGAACATACTTATCGAAAATGGTATAGTCAAACCTCCATTTACCGACTTTATCCCTGATCCACTCAATCATCGTTCCCTCGGTCATATAAGAATTGTCGGCCCAGGGTGAATGAACGGCATAGGTAGTAATAAATTTGCCACCGGCATCAGCATATAATTTCAAATGCTGCTCCAAAAGGGCCATGTGTTCTGCAGACCAGGGTTTCACATGATAGTACTCTGAGATCACCCACGGATTTTGCCAAAGATCCAACCTGAATGACCAGTCATAAGGCCTGGGTAAAGTTTGATTCTGGACTCTTATAGTCAATGATAGATTCGCCTTTCCTTTCGAGGAGATAATTTGAATGTTACCATCATAAACGCCGGATACGGCAGTATTGGGGATATTGATGCTTAGCCAGACAGGTCTTACAGACTGGCTTTGCATGTCAAAGCGATCAAATGATTCTAAACGGTCTGGCATCAGCCAGGCTTTATCAACGGGACCTTCGCCACAACTTACATCATTGGCGTCGTAGGGATAGTTTGAAAGCACATAGCGGACAACCTTCAGCGATAGATTGCTTTTACCCAGTATTTTTCCATCGCGTGATCTCAGGTCACTAAGTACAAATCGCACCTGTTCGACTGTATCTGTTGTCCACAAGAGGATCATTGAATTTACCCGTTCGCCTTTCCATGCGCTTTCTTCAAATGACAATTGCTCTTGTTTTATATCGGGAACTTCTCTTCTAAACCAGGACTTATCTGTTGATGCAAAAGAAACATGTAATCCCGGTTTTTGAGCCTGCCATACCGCAGGGTTAGCAGGAGTGTCAAGTGTATATTCCTGTTGAAAATGAAAAACAGGTTTTACAATATGGGCTGAATCGATCCTGCCAGGCTGTGCCTGGACAGCCTGCAGGACACACAGCGAGATGACAATAGAAAAAAATTTTTTACTACACATATCTTACGGATTAGTTATTAAACATTCTCATCAAACCAGCTAGTTTGCTTCGGCAACTACTATCTCTTCTAGTTCATCTTCTGTTGCCTCGCAAAGACGTGTTCATGGGGGAGGGTGATGCCTCGGTACTGAACACCAGATTGCTTCGGCAACGGCTTTCCTCTCTAACTCATCTCCTGTTGCCTCGCAAAGACGTGTTCATGGGAAGGATGATTGTCGCTAGACGCTAAATGCAGGATGCTGATCAAGTCCTGTGAGCATCCAGTATCTAGTATCCAGTATCTAGCATCCGGCAATTATTTAACCCAATTAACTTTCCCACTTTTCACATCCCTCGAATTACCCCCAATCATTATC
>DASSFT010000079.1:0-2579 GCA_035694045.1 Chitinophagaceae bacterium | reverse complement strand
GTTTTTAGAATAATCAACAGCGAATTTTTCATCCCTCGAGACATTGCCCACCTTGGTGGCAATAATCATCTTTGAGTTTTCACCGATCGTCCTGCCAAGCAGCTCTTCTGAATGGCCCAACCCATAGATATCAGCCGTATCAAAAAAATTGATACCCGCATCAATCGATGCCTGTATGGCTTTTGTAGAAATTGAATCATCCGTTTCACCCCAGCCGATCGCCGTAGAACCGATCATGGCACCACCACCAATCGCCCAGGCACCAAAACCCACTTCACTTACAATAAGGTCAGTATTTCCGAATTTCCTGCACTGCATTCACACAATTTACAACGCTGACCGGAAACAATGTATTTTCGTGACACAAGTTTTGCCAATGAACAGACCTATTAGAGTTTTAGTTGCCAAAGTAGGACTGGATGGACATGATCGTGGCGCTAAAGTGATTGCTACAGCCTTGAGAGATGCCGGCATGGAAGTAATTTATACGGGGTTGCGACAGACTCCGGAAATGGTGGTTAATGCCGCCCTCCAGGAAGATGTGGACGCTATTGGCATTAGTATTCTCAGCGGTGCACATATGACCGTTTTTCCAAGGATCATTCAATTGATGAAAGAAAAACAGCTGGATGACGTGTTACTGACCGGCGGTGGCATCATCCCCGATGATGATATGCAAACATTAAATGCACAGGGCGTTGGCCGTTTGTTTCCACCCGGCACCCCTACCGCTGAAATAGCAGGATATATAACAAATTGGGTCAGCGAACACCGGTCTTTCTGATCTTTTCCACCTGCTTTTCATTCTATCCTGGCAATTCTGCCATTCATTGAATGAATTTTGCAATCTGCGAAACCCTACCGGGCTGCGTGCTTCCGCGGGTTTATCTTCGGCCTGAAATTATCAGGAAAATCATGAGGCGATTTATTGAGCAGCACCGCAACCGCATTTGGATGAAATCTTTGTCTTCTTCAATTATTATTTGCGTCTTTCTTTATATTATCATACGATGCTTATCCTTTGACTTTCCCATGTCGTGGCGGGAAGAATTGTTCTTTTTCGGGAAAATCCTTTTCACCGGCTGCTCGCTGATCGTATTTTCTGTCACGGGATCTGCTTTTATGTACAAGACCTTCCTGAAAATTAAGCGGAACAAAAATGCCGCATAGCAGTATTACCTATTTTTGGAAAAAATTGGTATGTACAACACTTTGCTTGTTACCACGGAAAGTGGCATATGCACTATAGTTATTAACCGGCCGGACAAACTGAATGCATTGAATAAAGAAGTATTCAATGACCTGGACAAACTGTTGGATGATATTTACAGGGATGAGAATATTCGGTCGGTGATTATCACCGGTGCAGGCAATAAAGCCTTTGTGGCAGGCGCCGACATCAGCGAATTTCTTGAATTAACTCCCGCACAGGCTCCCGAACTTGCACGACGTGGGCAAACTGTATTTGATAAAATAGAAAATTCTCCCAAGCCCGTGGTCGCAGCGGTAAATGGTTTTGCGCTCGGCGGCGGTTTTGAACTGGCGCTCGCCTGTCATTTTATATATGCCAGCGAGACGGCTAAATTCGGTCAACCCGAGGTAAATCTTGGTCTCATCCCAGGTTATGGAGGCACACAACGGCTAACGCAATCCTGCGGCAAAGGCAGGGCTATGGAACTTATCATGAGTGGTAAAATGATAGACGCAAACCGGGCTCTCGAATACGGAATAGTAAACGAGGTGACCAAACCCGAGGAGCTGCTGACTAAAGTAAAAGAAGCATTGACCCTGATTCAATCCAAGGCGCCTATTGCTGTTGCGAAAGTGATTGAGTGCATCAACAATTTTGATCATACGCAACAGGGGTACGATTTTGAAATAAAAAAATTCGGTGAGTGCTTTAATACGGAAGACATGAAGGAAGGCGCTTCCGCATTTTTGGAAAAAAGAAAACCGGATTTCAAGGGCAGATGAAATTGTCACTACAGCAACTAACTTCCGCGGCAGGCGGTGTCTCATCCGATAGCTATCGGATTTGAAAATAAATCTCATCTCGTCAATTGGCGTGGAGAAACTTGCAACGTTGGTGTCTTCATAAAAACATCGTGGTCCCGCCAATTGGCGGGATGAAATCAAAGGCCAATAAAGCCTGAATTCCTCTACCTTTGCAGCGCAATTTTTTCAAACAAAGTTTATGGAATACAGGATCGAGAAAGATACGATGGGTGAAGTAAAAGTGCCAGCAAAAGCATATTATGGTGCCCAGACTCAAAGAAGTATTGAGAACTTTAAAATAGCACAGGATATCAATAGGATGCCCAAAGAAATTATACGGGCATTTGCTTATCTCAAAAAAGCGGCGGCTATCACCAATGTTGAAGCCGGTATTCTACCAAAAAATAAATCCGTACTCATCGGCAAGGTTTGCGACGAGATCCTGGAAGGGCAGTTGGACGACTACTTTCCATTGGTGGTCTGGCAAACAGGAAGTGGTACCCAGAGCAACATGAACGTAAACGAGGTGATCGCCTACCGGGGACATGTTTTGAAAGGCGGCAAATTGACCGACAAAGAAAAAT